>JBJHDE010000555.1:0-4013 GCA_050486385.1 Planctomycetales bacterium
ATGATCAGGGAGGCTAGCAACAATGCTCGAAGCGAGAATTTCACGCACATCGTTGGACTCCTCGTGAACCCGTCATGGATATCATCGGCCAGCCATGGGAATTCCACCTCAACGGCTGACCATCACACCAGTAATCGCGCCGGAACAACGTCGGTGCCTGGTCCAGTCACTCGTGCCTTGAACCGACAGCCGCCCACAAGGCGATCCACCCCATTCGCCTGGCAATTCTTGTCCTTGCCAATCACATCGACTGATCCCTGCGCAATACCGCGAACGAAACTCGTGGCACCGGTGCTTTGGAAGACTTGTGCGACGAGTAGCCCAAGGCAACCCGCTCCACATGCTGAGTTTTTTTGAGTTCACGCGGAGACGCGGAGAAGCTCCTCTCTCCGCGATTCGGCGTGAGTTGAAGCGTTACGGAACCCCTATGGATTCCGGCACAACCCTCAGGGCCGCACAACCTCCTGATACCAACAAAAGGTCGAGATCAGCATTTGTGGCACTGGTGGCTTGTCCACCAGTGTTTGACAGCGCCTGCTATGATTTCACTACTGGCCGCGCAGCTCCTCGAACAGGGGCAAGATGTGCGGCACTGTCCGACTGACCCACACACTGGTGGACAAGCCACCAGTGCCACGAATTTCGTTTGCAGTATAGCGCAGGGATCAGTCATTCCTGCGCAAGCACGGCTTGGAGTTCTTCTTCCAAGCGGTCGGGGCTGGGGGCTTTGCCGTCGGGATCAAAATACAACTTCGTGGCGAGTTGGCCCTGGCGATTGTAAATGCGGTAATGCGGCAGGGCGTCGCCGTCGATGTCGTAGCCCCAGTCGGGATCGGTGTTCAAATAGTTGTGGCTGGCGGTGGCCTTGGCCGCGGTCAGGACTTCAAGCGCCTTGGCCTTCGAGTCCTCGTCGGGCTCGTCCATGCTGACGGTCACAACGGCCAGCTTCTTGTCACCGTGTTGACTGGCCAAGGCGACAATCTTGGGCAGCTTCTCGGTGCAGGGTCCGCACCAGGTGGCCCAAAAGTCCACGAGCACGACCTTGCCCTTGTGCTGGGCGATGACCTTGTTCAGACCGGCGGGGTCAATCGGATTGAGGCGGACCTTGGGTTCATCGGCGGCGACCGTAACGGCCAATGCCAACACCAGCATTCCAGGCAGCAAGCGGATCATCACGGTGGGGCTCCCAGCAAATGGCGGCCAGTCTTGCACATTGGCCATGATGCAAAAACAAACACGCCGCCGAACCGCGGGTCCGGCTCGACGGCGTGAACACAATTCCTCACACAACGGGTCGCCTCAGAGGGCGATCAGTTGTTGTACTTGATGCCACAACCGCGAGCGCGGGTCGACGGCTTATCAACCGACTTGCCAGCCAGCACGGCATCGACCGCGTCGGCCACGTAGGTTTCCTTGACGTTGCTGGCGTTCTGGCTGTCGTCAAACGCGCCGTGGTAGACGATCTTGCCGTCGGCATCCAACACGAACAGCTCGGGCGTGACCTTCGCGGTGTAATCGCGAGCGATCTGCTGGCTCTCGTCGTAGATGTACGGGAAGTTGAACCCCTTCTGCTCGGCACGTTGCTTCATGGCCGGCAGGCGATCGGCGGGGCCAGTGTTGACGTTGATCGCCACCAGCTTGACGCCCTTCTCCTTGTAGCGATCGACAAACTCAATGAACCGATCTTCGTAAGCCACGGCCACCGGGCAGTGATTGCACGTGAAGATCACAACCGTCGCCTTGGCGTCCTTGTAGTCGGCCAGCGAGTGCGTCTGGTCGTCGACGCCCGGCAGATTCTCGAAGGCGGGCGCCTTCTTGCCGACCATCGGGCTGACGTCATTGGCCTGAACGGGGCCATGCGACATGGTCAGGCCGACCACGACGGCCAGGGCGAGAACTCCACCACCAATCATTCCTAAGCTGCGGATCATAGGGCTTCCTCCAACGGGTTGAGATGCTTCGAACGCAGCGGTCGTATTATCGTTGACCAGGATGCTGCGTCAAGTTATCGCCCCATCTGGGCCTTTTTCGGTGAAGTTCCTCACACAGGCAGGGCTGGGGAACCAACTTTTTCAAAGCTCCCGAAGCGGAAAACTTGCCGTAAGCTATTTTGTATTCACGACTTAGAGGAATTGTGCCGTCGTGTTGTTCCGATTGGCACGGCATTCGCAATTCCCTCTCTCGCGGCCCACGAGGGGCCCGACGAACGCTCTCATCTCACAGACTCTTCTCACTTCTCGACGCGAGGATCACGATGATCGGTTGCACGACGCTTGGGGCTCCCCAGGACACGAACACCGTGGGTTGGCTGGCTGTGTCGTCCTCGGTCCGAGGCGATGGGCTGCTGGCCGGAGCCGACCCCTACATCGCCCAGTTGTGGTCGCGGCATCAGGAGCAAGCCGACCGCGAGCCCGAGGGCCCCGAGAACCGCGGTTGGACGGCCAACCCCTGGCGGCTGTCCCGTGGGGCGGCTGATTCGTGGGCCATGGCCCCGTGGCCGGTGGTTCGCCGCTGAACCCCCTGGCGGCCTGGGCCACACCGGGGCGATGGCCCACGGCAGCGGCCAGGCCAGTCCGTTCCGTCAGGCTAGTCCGATCCGTCAGCGGGCGCGTTGGGCGCTCAGGGCCAGTCGCACCAGGTGGGTCAGTTCGCGGGGGTTGGGCGGTTTCGACAGCACCCGCTCGACGGCAATCACGGCGGCTGCCCGCTCCAACTGGGGCGAGACTTCGCCGCTGAGCAGGATCGCGGGCACATGCGGTCGGACTTGCCGCGCCCGCTGAATGAGTTCCAGCCCGCTGAGCCGGGGCATGCGGAAGTCGGTGAGAATCAGGTCGATCGGCCGATGCTCGATCACGTCCAGGGCTTCGAGCCCGTCGCCTACGCCGCGGACGGCGTAGCCTTGCTCGCTCAGCAAATCGCACAGGGTCTCGCGGAAGGCCCGGTCGTCGTCGGAGATCAGGATCGAATGGCTTTGGGCCACCATCGGTGGATCCCCCCAGGTTTCGCATCCTTCCCGGTCCGCCACTTGGCGTCGTGCCAACGGGCGTGGGTCGGATTGTGGCCGGCATCGCCACTCTTCCCAGTTTGACACACGCACCGTGGCCGTGTCTACCGCAACTTGGGTTGGGTCCCAGGTTTGTGGTTGCTGCCCTCAGGAGCAGCCGACTCAGGGAGCCTCGAAGTTCACGATCTTGGGCTGATTGACGCTTTCCGCCGTGAGTTCGACGTTCTTCTCGGTCTTGGTGAAGGTCCGATTGCGGGTGGTGCCGGTGGCCACAATCTCGTAGGTTCCGACCGGGACGTCTTCAAACACAAAACGGCCCGACGCATTGGTCTTGGTGTTTTTACTGTCCAGCACCGGGGCCTTGGCTTGCGTGGTGGCATCGTTCGAGGACGCCGCCGACAGGGTGATGGTCACCCCGTTGATCGGTTGCGCAGGGTCGCCACGATAGAGAACCTGGCCGACCACGCGACCCGACGGCGGTGGCGTAGGCGGCGTGACATCGAGGGTGATGCGGGTGATGGGGCTGCGGTTGCCCACATTGTCGACGGCTTCCACCAGCACCGGGTAACTGCCGACCTTGATGTCTTCCAACGGCAGGGTGGCCACCCAACGATTGCCACCTTGATTGTTGGCGTTGGCGGGCTTGTTGTCGGCAAACGAACCGCTGCCCGTCTGGTCGATGGCCACTTGAACGGTGGCCACGCCCGATAGGTCATCGCTGACCGTCAGTGGGACATTCAAACGTTGCGCGCCCACCGGCACGCTCAGAAAGCCCACGGGGCGAATCCTGGGGCCCGAGCCATCCAGGCGGATCCACCGCGGGTCGGAGTAGTACTGTTCGCCATCGAGGGTCAATCGGGCGAGAATCGCCAGGCGGAGGTTCTCGACCGGCGGGGTGGGCAGCTCGATGGAGTAATCGCCCACGGTGGTCTCCAGGGCAATGGTCCCGCCCATGGGAGCAGCGCCCAGACGCACCACCGAGCTGCGATCGTTGAAGAAGCTCCACACC
>JBJHDE010000556.1:0-4000 GCA_050486385.1 Planctomycetales bacterium
ACGATCGACCGGGCGGTGAAGGCGGCGGAGACGGCCGCGGGCCTCGGCATCCCCGCCATCGCACTTTTCCCCTACACCGATGAACGGCTCAAGACGGCGGGGTGCGAGGAGGCGTGGAACCCCGACAACCTCGTCTGCCGCGCCACGCGGGCGATCAAGCGCGCCGTCCCGGAGATCGGCGTAATGCTTGACGTGGCACTCGATCCCTACTCCAGCCACGGGCAGGACGGCCTCGTCCGGGACGGCGTCCCAGGCCTGGGACATTCTGGGCATGGCCCTGCAGCCCATGCCCGACGACCGCTTCCAGCGGTATCAGACCCGCTACAACGGCGGCTTGTTGATCACCAGCGTCCGCACCGGCGGACCGGCCTACCGCCAGGGAATCCGGTCGGGCGATGTTTTGGTGGGCCTGCACAAGTGGGAGACCGTGACCGTCAGCGATGTGACCACGATTCTCAATCGCCCCGAGTTGCCGTCGCTGCTGCCGCTGAAGTTCTATGTCCTGCGGAACGGCAAGACCCTTTACGGCTATCTGCCCGCCGACCGCGCCGACTGATCTCCGCTGGCGGCCAGTAGGGAATTCCAGCCCAAGGCGATTGCCCTACCCCGCGCCAGTGGGACGTCGCACCACCCGGGCCAAGTCCCGCGGGCTGAGTGTCGTCCCCCATACCGAGCATGACCAACAGCAACAGCGGCACGACCCAGTCACGCAAGACGAGGGGGGCCTGCCACAGCCGCAATAATGGTTGCTAAGTGGTCAACCGAGCGGGATCCCACACCGCGGGCACGGCACAGGCCCTCGCCGCCGGGCCGTGCATCGCGCCTTCCCAGAAGCCGTACGAATCGCCCCATCAGGTGTCTGGCATCCTGCGGGAGTGCGGCCGGCGCCCCATCTCGCCCTCGGGGCTCGGAATCGCGTATGATAGAGTCATTGCAGTGATTCCCTCAGCGGCCACAGCCCACACTTTTTGGCTATGAACGAACCCATTCCTTCGCCCGCTTCCGAGGAGCCCGGGCCCAGCGACAAGCCGCAGACCTCGGCGCGATGGACCTGGCGTCTAAGCGTGTGGCTCAGTGTGGCGGTCCACGTGGCGATTCTCGTGGCCTTGGTGTGGATTCCCTACCACTACTGGCGCGAGCAGCCCGACGACCCCACCAAGCCGGCGGCCTCGACCACGGCCGATGGCTCCGAGGCCCGCGCGCCGGAGCCCCTGCCGCCAGCCCCAAAAATCCCCGAACCCGAGGACCTGTCCAGCGAGCGGGTTCAACGGCAGCTCGACGAGATGATCGAGCAGGCCGAGCGGCTCACCCCCGAAGAGCAGCGCGAGCGGCTGGATCGGCTGGGGCGACGCTTCGAGGAAATCTCCTCGCCCGAGCACGTCGAACGCATCGCCGAACGCATGCAGGAGTGGCTGGGCACCGAGGCCCGGGCGTCGGCCCCCGCGGCCGAACCGGTGGAGGGTTCCTTTGATCATAACACCGGGCAAGTCCACGACGTGCAACTGACGAACGTCAACGGCACCAAGCGGTATCAGGTGGTATTGGTGGATGCCAAGGGACGCACCCTGGAGGTTGAGGTCGACGACGACGTGGGCCAGCAACTTCATGAAGTGTT
This sequence comes from Planctomycetales bacterium, assembly GCA_050486385.1. Classification (GTDB taxonomy): domain Bacteria; phylum Planctomycetota; class Planctomycetia; order Pirellulales; family Pb10988; genus JBJHDE01. The sequence goes on from JBJHDE010000556.1 coordinate 1,616, forward strand.
TGTGATGATCAAGAAGTATCCCTTGCTGGAAGAGGTTTATCGCCGCGTGGCGATGCCCTTACTGGATCAACTGCTTGAGCAGCAGCGTCGCTAATCGCCGAACCGCTACCTTGCACGGCAAATGGTCATCACCTTTTCTCGATTCGTCACCGCGCCCGCGGGTCGTCCGCCGAGTCGCCCTTGAGCCACAGCCAGTCGTTTTCGCCAGCCGATGTGTTGGGCCCTGGGGGGCGGATCGCCGCACGCTTGCCCCATTATGAACATCGCGCTCCGCAGCTTGTCATGGCCGAGCGGGTGGCCACGGCGCTCGAACAGGGCGGCCACTGGATGATTGAAGCCGGCACCGGGGTTGGCAAAAGTTTTGCTTACCTGGTGCCCAGCATTTTGTACACCGCCGGCGAGCACGACGAGGGCGAGCGGCCCCGCCGCGTGGTGATCTCGACCCAGACCATCAGCCTGCAAGAACAACTCATCCGCAAGGACCTGCCCTTTTTGAACGCCGTGATTCCCTTGGAGTTTTCGGCCGTATTGGTCAAGGGTCGGGGCAACTATCTGAGTCGGCGGCGGTTGGGCAATGCGGTCACCCGCGCCAAAACACTGTTCTCCGACGACGAACACCTGGCGGAACTCCGGCAGATCAATCAATGGGCCAGCGAGACGGGCGATGGCAGTCTCAGCGATTTAACGTTTCGTCCCAAGCCCATGGTCTGGGACGAAGTCCAAAGCGATCATGGCAACTGCATGGGCCGCAACTGCCCCTCGCATGCCGGATGTTTTTATTACGCCGCACGGCGACGGACGGCCAACGCTCAATTGCTGATTGTCAATCACGCCCTGTTCTTCAGCGATTTGAATCTTCGCCGCGTGGGCGCCAGTATTTTGCCCGATTACGATGCGGTGATCTTCGACGAGGCCCACACCCTGGACGCCGTGGCCAGCGACCACCTGGGCAGCCGGGTGGGTCAAGGGCAGGTCGATTACTTGTTAAATAAGCTGTACAACGATCGCAACAACAAGGGCCTGCTTGTGGCGCATCGCTGGGTCGATTGCCAACAGCAGGTGGACACCATCCGCGTCCGCGCCGCGGATTTGTTTGATAGTGTGCTGGGCTGGCTGGATGGCGAAGGCAAGGACGCCGCCCGGCTTGAAAGCCCCCTGGATTTGGACAATCAACTCAGTCCCGCTTTGGAACGGTTGGCCGCGATGCTCCGTGAACGCGGCTCCGACGTGGGCACCGCCGAGGAGCGGCAGGACATTCTGGCCGCCAGTGACAAACTGCGAACCCTGGCGGGCACCATCCGTGGTTGGCTGACCCAGACCGAAGCCGAATCGGTCTATTGGGTCGAACTCCTCTCAGGCCGACAACCGCGAGTCAGCCTGCTGAGCGCCCCGTTGGACGTGGGCCCGGTATTGCGCGAACAGCTTTATGAAAAGACCCGCGCCGTGGTGCTGACCAGCGCCACGCTGGCCGTCGGGAACCCGGCGAGCTTTGATTTCTTCCGCGCGCGAACCGGTATGCTGAACTGCCAGACCGAGCGGTTGGGCAGTCCCTTCGATTACGCCCAGCAGGCCGAGATTGTGTTGCCCAAGCCCATGCCCGATCCCGGCCGCGAGAGCCGCCGTTTCGATCAGCAGGTGGGCCAGGCCATCCGGCATTATGTCAGCACGTCAACGGGGGGCTGCCTGGTGCTGTTCACAAGTTACACCATGATGCGAAACGTCGCCGCCGGCCTGAGTCACTGGATGGCGCAAAACGATTATCGGTTACTCAGCCAGGCCGATGGCACCCCGCGGACCCAACTGCTCGACGAGTTCAAATCCCATCCCCGCAGTGTGCTGTTTGGGACCGATAGCTTCTGGCAAGGCGTCGACTGCCCCGGCGAGGCCCTGCAAACGGTCATCATCACCCGGCTGCCCTTCAGTGTGCCCGATCGCCCCCTGCTGGCCGCCCGACTGAATGCCATCGCCGCCAGCGGCGGCAACCCCTTCGCCGAGTACCAACTGCCCGAGGCCGTCATCAAGTTCAAGCAGGGTTTCGGGCGTCTGATTCGCACTGCCCAGGATACCGGTCGGGTGGTGGTGCTCGATCCCCGTATCCACACCAAACCCTACGGCCGGCTGTTCCTGCAGAGCCTGCCCGATTGCCCCGTGATCACCGACCCCATCCCCCCGCCCACGCCTCGCCCTCTCTAGCCCAGCCCCCGCCCCTCTGCCGACCAGCCTCCCACCCGCCCGAGTCATGCCCGCCACAACCCGCCCCGGTGCTTGCGAACCTTTCGCCCCCGGTTATCATCTCATTTGGTGACGAGGCCACTTCCGACTCAACCGTCGGCAAGCGACTCATCCCTCCCACGCGTCCGTAGCTCAATTGGATAGAGCACCGGT
>JBJHDE010000557.1:0-3989 GCA_050486385.1 Planctomycetales bacterium
GGACACCATCCGCGCGGCCGATCCCCTGAGTTTGCTGATGCTGGGCGACAACGTCTACATTGACGACCCCGAGAGCCCCGACCAGAACCGCTACTGTTATTATCAACGTCAGTCGCGGCCCGAGTGGCGGCGGCTGGTGGCCTCGCGGAACGTCGCGGCCATCTGGGACGACCACGATTTCTCGATGGATGACAGTTGGGGCGGCCCCTCGGTCGACACGCCCTATTGGAAACCTATGGTCTGGGAGATTTTTCAACAAAACTGGAACAATCCGTCCTACGGCGGCGGCCAGGAGCAGCCGGGCGCATGGTTCGATTTCACAATCGGCGACGTTCATTTCATCCTGCTGGATGGCCGTTACTATCGCACCGATCCCGGTCGCTTTGGCGGCCCCGGCGTCGAGAATCCCACCATGTTGGGTCCAACGCAATTGGCGTGGCTCAAGCGGACGTTGACCGAATCGCAGGCCACGTTCAAGGTGTTGGCCTCGCCCGTGCCGTGGACCTTTGATGCCAAACCGGGTCGCGGCGGGCTGGACACCTGGGGCGGCTTCAAGGACGAACGCAATGCGATCTTCTCCTGGATCCAGGAGCACTCGATCGGCGGCGTGGTGCTGCTGTCGGCCGATCGCCATCGCAGCGACGCCTGGCGGATTGAACGTCCCGAGGCCTACGACCTGTACGAGTTCTCATCGAGCCAGCTCACCAACGAACACACCCACGGCCTGATGCCCAAGGCCCTGTTTGGCTACAACAAGACCCGGGCCTTCGGCCAGGTAAGCTTCGACACCACCGCCAACGATCCCACCGTGACCTACACGATTATCAACATCGAAGGCGAGAAGATTCAGGACCTGACGCTCAAGCGCAGCCAGCTTGAGTGAGCGAGCTGATTCCCGCGCAACACTGCGAACGATACTCGTGCCAGCAGTGCCGGGGTCAGTTATGGAAGAGAGCGGTCAACGGCACCACGCTGCTCATTCGGGTTTTCTTGGGTTCACGCGGAGACGCGGAGGACGAAGGCGCGGAACGGTTGGCGATCTATTCCAGGCTCGTTTCGATGGTTGTAGAACTGGTTGATTCCTCCGCAACACTTCGACGACTTTTCGTGCCAGCCGTGCCGTGCGGCAACTAATGATTCCTGCAAAAATTTAGGAACGGCGCTTGTGGCACTGGTGGCTTGTCCACCAGTGTTTGATAACGCCAGCGGTTCTGTGCGATTTCGGCGCTGTTCGAGGACTTTTGCAGGAGCCAGTAGACGGGACTGTCCGACTGATCCACACACTGGTGGACAAGCCACCAGTGCCACGAATTTGTTTTCAATGTTGCGTAGGGATCAGTCATGCAGGGAAGAGCAGGGCTGTCTGAAAAAAGCCAGAAGATTCACAGAAAAACATCTCCCTGGCAAGGGCGCAACCTTGTATAACAGGGTTGCGGCGGCTTGGGATTGCCAAGGTTTTGGTCGCAATAGCGAAAGCGAAATGGTCGGCTCCGTGCCCAGGTCCATGGGCGGAATCCGGACAACCATTCCGCAGAACTTTTCTTCATGGAATCTTGGTGGTGTATGGTTCGGCGCGCTGCCAAATCGAGGGGCGAGTCTGCTCTCCTGGGTGTCACCTTCGGCATCATTCTGGGGATCGCCACCGCCATCACAACCGGCGGCATCGCCTGGTCCTAAATGGGAAGCGTTCAAGCCGAAACCGCAATACGGAAAGGCAACCTGGACGAGATGTACTTGGCTCGGATGAGAATCTCTGAGGGGATCAACATCACCCTGATCGGCCTGGGCTGCATGGCCCTATCCAGCACCCTGATGTTTTTCGCAACGAGGTCGCCGAAAGACCTCTAGCTTGTGGCGATTGATCCTGGCACAAGCAGTCGTCGGTGGGTTTCAGCGGAATCCACCGGAGCAGGCGGACCGCCGCCAACAACCGTTTCGTTTTCTGGCATCCATCGGAGGACACAATGAACCAAGAGAAAGATCAACAGGCTGACCCGGGTGACCGAAGATCAACTTCCCGAAGAAACACCAGCCCCCCGGCGATTGCCCATGTGCTGTGCGGTTGGCCGCTGTTGCTGGTGGCCGTTGGTGGCCTGATTGGCGGCGGGCTGGGCGGGGCTGCCTACGGGATTAACCTCACGGTCTACCAATCCAAGCTGCCTGTCCTGGCCAAGTTCGGGCTCAACATGCTGGTGGGCCTGGCTGCCGTTGGATTATGGCTTGCCATTGGGGTGGCAATTCACGCAAGCCTTCAATGAATGCCGGCCGACGGAATCGAGACGGCGGATGCCCAGTGGACGAAGGTCCGCGGTCAGAAGCTCGCGTCGAAAGCTGCCGAATGGCTCTCCGCTTGACCCGACCAGCCGCTCGCGCCGCGACGGCCGCTTGGTCCGGCATGGGTGAATGGGCTGTTGGTATCAACGGGGTGCGGCTCCCAAGTTTTGTGGCGATCCATAACGCAACCGGGTCCGTGCCTCCCTGGGGGAAGCGCGGACCCGGTGCATTGACGAACTGCTTGAGTGCCGGACTCAGCGGTGATTGTTGGCGGTCACGCCGGGCCAATCGTCGCTACGAAACGGCGTGACGGGCAGGCCGCCCCGCGTGTACAGATTGGCGACCGGGTTGTCGGCCCAGGCGTAGCGGACGGCCACGGGCTTGGGAACCGCCGAGCTGGTGACCTCCACGGTGCCATCTTGCAGGAGCTTGGCCTCGGCATGATGAAACACCTGGTCCTCGCCGGCCAGGGTGAAGCCGAGAATCTCCTTGCGATCAAAGGGCTTGAGACCGCCACGGACCGGGGCGAGCTTGACCAACGCCCGGGGGCCTTCGAACTCGACGCTGGCCAGTCGGGGGCTGGCGTACTCGATGTCGATGCCATAGTCGCGGGCCAGGGCAATCCGGGCCAGCCGGTTGGCGACATCCTGCTTGTTGCGCGGATGGATGTCGTCGCCTTCGCCCAGGTCAATGATCACGGCCTGCCCGCCGTTGGGCACCGCGTCGAGCGTCAGGGTCTGGGCCTCGCGGAGTTCGGCCCAATCGCTGTCGGTCGGCTCGGGGCGTTCCTGGCGGAAGTCCGCCAGTTGCACCCAGTAGAACGGAAAATCGCCCTGGCCCCACTCTTCCCGCCAGGAAGTGATCAACAGCGGAAACAGGTGCCGGTACTGGTACGCCCGACCGGAATTCGACTCGCCCTGATACCAAATCACGCCCCGGATCCCGTAACCGGCGATGGGCTGCACCAACCCGTTGTACAGATTGCCGGGCCGGTGTTGACCGGCCAGCGGGGTGTTCGGGCGTCTGGGCGGGCGGGGCACGTCGCGGCCGGCGGCGCGGGCCTCGCGGGCTTGCTCGTTCCAGCGGGCCAGGTCCTCTTCAAACTTGGCCATTAGACCGCGACCGGGCTCGGCCTGTTCGGTCTGTTGCCAACGCGCCATGAGTTGGGCGTAGCGCTCGTCGGCCTCCAGCCGCGGGCGTTCGATCCAGGCTTCGGCGGACGACCCGCCCCAGGCGTTGTGAATCAGGCCCACGGGAACACCCAACGACTGATGCAACTGGCGGCCAAAGTAATATCCCACCGCCGAGAATCCGCCGACCGACTCGGGCGTGACTTCGCTCCACTGTCCAGCAAAGTCGGATTGGGGTTCCTGGGTGCCAATCTGCGGCAGGGCGATGTAGCGGATCTGGGGGTACTTGGCCGAGAGCTTCTCGAGGTCGGCATCCTTTGAGGCGTTGACCGACCACTGCATATTGCTCTGGCCCGAGCAGACCCAGACCTCGCCGATCAGAACGTCTTCAAACGTGCGGGTCTGGTCGCCCGAGGTCACCTGCAAGGTGTGTGGTCCCCCGGCGTTCAACGGCGCCAGGGTGACTTGCCAGGCGCCGTCGGCGTCGGCGCGGGCGGTATGAGTCTGCTCGCCCAGGGTCACGCGGACTTCGGCGTCCGGCTCGGCCCAACCCCAAACCGGGTTGTCTTGTTCGCGCTGCAAGAC
>JBJHDE010000558.1:0-3978 GCA_050486385.1 Planctomycetales bacterium
GCCCAAAGCACACCGCCGAGACCGCCGCCCCCACGCCGATGCCCGGGGCTTGGAACTCGACATACAGAAACACGATGCCCAGGACCAGAAACAGCCCCGACACCAGCGGAAAGTTGAGCACCGCCACTAGCAGGTCGGTCCAGGTATCGCGGAGCATTACCGGTTTGCGGACCACGCCGTAACGCTGGATCACCTGGTCCAGGTCGTGGGCCGTGGCGGCGGCCAGATCGAGTTCGACCGCTCGCTGCCCCGAGAGCGTGAGAAACCGCTTGGGATTGTTCTCGGGCAAGGGGTTGAGCAGCTCCCACACCCGGGGGCCGCCTTGGCCGTCGAGTTCGGGTTGGGTGAAGTAGCGGATTTCGCCGGTTTCGCGGTTGCGGACCCGCAGGACGTTGATCTCCTTGTCGACCATGGCCTCGGCGATGGTCGGGGGCTTGCCGCTGGCGATGGCCACCTGCCGGACCTTTTCGGCCACCAGGCTCATTTCTTTCTCGGGCGCCAGGCGGAACAGGTTGTCCTGGCCTTGGAAGACCACGCCGATATCGCCGATCAGGGCCCCGGGGCCCATGATGATCTCGTCGCAGGCCATGGCGAATACGGCCGCGCCGCTGATGGCGGCTTCGGGCACGTAGGCCACGGTGTGGGCCCAGTCGACGGCCTCGACCAGGGCGGCCAGTTGGAAGGTCGTGGGGACCTCGCCGCCGGGGCTATGGATCTCGAAGATCAGCAAATCGCACTCGCGAGCGCGGGCCTCTTGAATGCGCTGATCGATCGAAATCAGCAGCCGCGGGTCGATCACCCCGTGAAACTCGATGACCGCCGCCCGCTCGTAGCGTGGCACTTGGGGCACGGCCGGGGCTTGCTGGGCCTGAACGACCCCACCGATCAGGGCCAGGGCCATCCAACAGACTGAAGCGACAAGCGGGCGATTCATCGAGTTGTGCCGTGGTTTCAGGTAAGCAACGCTTCCAGAGTGCCCGGCTCGCCAGCACACCGGCGACCAGAGGCCGGGACTCCCTTCCTTTATACCCCACCCACGACCCCAGGGTCGATGATGCGGTTCGAGGCGTCCTTCCGATTATTCGTCACGAGGTGGTGGAATCTGGGACATGGCTTCGCGACCGCCGCGGGCAATGAGAAGCCGGTTTGGCCCAGGCGGATGCTGCCCAATCGCCCCATCCGTGGCTACAATAGAGAGTTCCGAGTTTGAGAAAAACTTCACAAGACCTGCGGTCCTGCCATGGCGATTGCCCTCAATCCGCTGGAACCGGTGGCGAAATTCCCTCTTTCGGACTACAAGCCGCGCGACAATGCCGAGCTGGCCGGGCGGATTCAGGCCGTCCGCGACCGCTTGGGTCGCGAGCTGTTGATCCTGGGACACCATTACCAGCAAGATGAAGTCATCGCCCTGAGCGATCTTCGCGGCGACAGTTATCAACTCAGCCGCATGGCCAGTCAGCAGGCCGAGTGCCGCTGGATTGTGTTCTGCGGTGTGCATTTCATGGCCGAGACGGCCGACATCGTGGCCAATAGCCCCGAGCTGCTGGCCGCTCGCGATGGCCGGCGGGTGGATGTGGTGCTGCCCGACATGGCCGCCGGTTGCAGCATGGCCGACATGGCCGCCATTCAGCAGGTCGAGACCGCCTGGGAAGAGCTGGGCGAAGTGATCGACACCGCCGGCGTGGTGCCGGTGACCTACATCAATTCGGCCGCCAGTCTCAAGGCGTTTTGTGGGCGGCACGGGGGCATTGTCTGCACGTCGAGCAACGCCCGGGCCGTACTGGAGTGGGCCTTCGCCCGGGGCGAGCGGGTGTTGTTTTTTCCGGATCAGCACTTGGGTCGGAACACGGCGGTCACGATGGGCGTGCCGCTGGAGCGGATGCCGGTGTGGAATCCGCATAAGGAGTTCGGCGGCCTGAGCGACGAGGCGATTCGGTCCAGTCAGGTGTTGCTGTGGCAGGGCCATTGCAGCGTGCATCAGATGTTTCGACCCGAGCACGTGGCGGCGTTCCGGGCCAGCAAGCCGGGCATTCGGGTGTTGGTGCATCCCGAGTGCCCGTTAGAAGTGGTCGAGCAGAGCGACCTGGCGGGCTCGACCAGTTTCATTCTTGAGCAGGTCCAGCAGGCTCCGCCGGGAACCAAGTGGGCGATTGGCACCGAGCTGCATCTGGTCAACCGGCTCAAGCAGGAGCACCCCGAGCAAGAGATTCACTTCTTGAGTCCCGTGGTCTGTATGTGCGCGACGATGTATCGCATTGATCTGGCGCACCTGTGCTGGAGCCTGGAGAACCTGGAAGCCGGCACCCCGGTGAATGTGATTCGGGTTGACGACGCCACCGCCCGCGACGCCCGCCTGACGCTGGAGCGGATGCTGGCGGTGAGGTGAGGTCATGTGGTTGTTGGTGGTTTGGCGATACGGCGATACGGCGATACGGCGATTTGGTCGGTTCGGCGATTTGGTGGTGCCGCGAATCCCAGGGCGTTGCCCTGGGCTATCGTAGGGCCGCCCCGTTGGGGCTTGTGATGTGGGTATGTGGCGAGGTGGGGGTGCCCCGAGATCGACGTTTCGTTCATTCGAACAATCCCGGCCATCGTCGACCAGCCCCAAGGGGGCGGTTCTATGGAAGCCCAGGGTGAAACCCTGGGGTGCGGGGATGCGGGAATGTCGGGACGTTTCGGCGCCGGAAACCCGGCGAGGCGGCGGCGCCCGGTTGTCGACGGGTTGACGATTCGATGATTCCCGAATTCCCATCAATCCCAGGGCGTTGCCCTGGGCTATCGTGGGGCCGCCCAGTTAGGGCTGTGCTTGATCCGGTTGTCTTGACCGACTCGGTGGGGGGGCTATGGTGGGGATGGGCGTGGTGAGCCGTTTCCTCTGGGGAGTGCCGCGATGGCTGGTCAAAATTGGGTTTGGGGAATGGTGGCCGCGCTGCTGTTGAGCGGGCCGATGGCCGAGGCCGCCGATAAGGTCTTTCGGGGCGAACTGGCCCAGGGCGATCGCATCGATCGCGACCGCAAAAGCTTTGCCGACGACTACGAGGTCGAACTCACCGCCGGCGATCTGGTGACCATCACGATGGTGGCGCCTGAGGGCTCGGACCTGGATACCTATCTCAAGGTGTTGGGGCCGGCCGGGCAAACCTACTACAACGACGACGCCGCCGATGGCCGGGGGTCGCGCTTGGAACTGGTCGTGCCGCAGACGGGCACCTGGGAGATTACCGCCACCAGCTACGACGAGGGCGAGACCGGGGCCTACGAGGTCCGCGTGCGGTCCGAGAAGCTGGTGCCGGTCCTGGCCGAACGCGGCGAGCTGAACTCCATGAGCCCGCGGCTGCTCAAACGGGGCGAGTATCACAAGGTGTACACCGTGAACCTTGAGGCCGGCAAACGCTACGCCGTCTCGCTGGTGTCGGCCGACTTTGATACCTTCGTGGCGGTGCATCAAGCCGACGGCTTTGCCTCGAACGATCGCGGCAACGACGGCACGAGCAACTCGTTCCTGATCTTCGATGCCAACGCCGCCGGCGAGGCCAAGATCGTGGCCACCACAAGCTACCCCGACAGCGCGGGCCGCTACCGCCTGACACTGTTCGAGATTCAGCGCGAACTGTGAGGGCTGGGATCCGGCCGACGAGCGACTTCCCCTATTGATGAGGTCATCTCATGGATCGCCGTGACTTTCTGAAAACGGGACTCGCTGGGCTGGCCGCCAGTTCGGCCGTCAGCCAGGTGACCGCCGACGAGCCGCGGGTCGATTTCGACAAGCCGCGGCGGGTGGGGCTGATTGGCACCGGCTGGTACGGCAAGTGCGACCTGTTCCGCCTGATCCAGGTGGCCCCGGTCGAAGTGGTCAGCCTGTGCGATCCCGACAGCCAGATGCTGGCCGAAGCCGCCGAGATGGTGGCCAGCCGGCAGCGGTCCAGACAAAAGCCCAAGACTTTTGACGACTACCGTACGCTGCTGGAGGGCGCCGAG
>JBJHDE010000559.1:0-3975 GCA_050486385.1 Planctomycetales bacterium
CGCTCACGGCATCGGCCGACAGAATGGCGGTCCGCTCGGAGATGACCTTGTTGATGATGGTCCGGCTGATGCGGGCGTTGCTCTCGACCCCCTCGCGACGGTGGCGGAAGGCCTTGGGCACCAGCTCGTCGTTTTCGCCTTCGGCCAGCATCACGAAACCGCGATCGGCCTGGGGGAACACCTTGAACAGGGCTTCCAGAATCTTGGGCAGCACCTGATCGATTGAGAGGCTGGCGCTGAGCGATTCGGTGATCTCGATCAGGGCCTTGAGCTTGGCCTCGGCCTTGACGGCCACGCCCAGCCGGCGGCTGTCGCGGACGTCGACGGTGCTCATAATGGTGGAAACCGCGGCGGGCGAGTCGTCGTCGACCCGCACACTGCTGACTTCGCCCATCGAGCCGCTATCGTCCAGATCACCCTCGGTGGGGGTAGCCGAGCCGTTTTCGGGCTTGGTGGCCGTGGGTTGCGGTTCTTCGTCGTGGAAGGTGAACAGCACGTCGCAGATCTTGACGCGATCGTTGTTGTGCAACTGCACGGGCCCCTGACCGCGGCATTCGCGACCGTTGAGCTGGGTGCCGTTGCGGCTGTCGAGGTCTTCGACGTAGAAGACGCCAGCTTTGCGAGTGATCTGTGCGTGCTGGCGGCTGACGGCTCCCACTTCCAGGACGATGTTGCAGTCGGGGTGCCGTCCCAGAATGGTAAGATCCTCCTCCAGGGGGAACTGCTGCCCGGGATTCGCGCCCTTGAGGACTTGTAACACTGCCATAGCCAACGCCCATGAAACGGGGCCGGAATCGCGATTCGCCGCCGGCCAACGGCCAACACAGCAAGAATGAGCCCGACCCCTTGGCCCACGCGATTGGCCCGCTGTGTCCCATCCCGAGCGATTGACGTCAGGGGGCCGTTTCGGCAAGCCGGATTCTAGTTTCGCCCAACCCAAGCCGTCAATCTGCCCAAAGCAACATTCCCCCCGCCGCGACGGTGTTGCCGCGGCCCAGCGGTGGCATGCTTTGGCTGGGACGGTCAGAACGGGCTTCCGTCCAGGGGGGACAACGGTCTATGGTGCTTGAAGAGCAAGTCTGGCGGACACCCCCGCGAGATTGCTCGCCCCCCCCCGGAGTTGTGAGGAGTGTGGCCATGCTGGGACGAATCGCCTGTCGAACGCTGCTGATTTTGGGCCTGCTCGGGCTGCCAGGAGGGGCCGCGGCGGTCGAGATTCTTGACCTGGTCGGCCAGGATGGGGTCCGGCGGACCGTCGAAGGCCAGATTCTGGTGGAAGCCGCCGACGGGGGTGTGCTGCTGCAGCAGGCCGATGGGGCCATCGTCTCGGCCCAGCCAGGCGAGATTGTGCGACGGACCCGCGACGACCGCGATTTCGAGCCAATGTCGCACCAGGAGCTGGCCGCGGCGCTGCTCAAGGAGATGCCGGCGGGCTTTCAGATTCACCGGACCGAGCGATTTCTCATCTGCCACAACACCAGCGACGAGTACGCCCGCTGGTGCGGAGCCCTGTTCGAACGCCTGTACGCCGCGTTCACCAACTTTTGGAAGCGGCGGGATGTGGAACTCCACGAACCGAAGTTCCCGCTGGTGGCCCTGGTGTTCAGCGATCAGGCCTCCTACGCCCGGCACACCCGGGCCGAGTTGGGCGATGCGGCCGACCAGATTATTGGCTTCTACAATTTTGGCACCAACCGGGTCACCACCTACGACCTGACCGGGGCCCAGGCCCTGGCGGGTTTGCGGGCGGGAGGCCGTGGGGTTTCGATTCAGCAGATGCTTCGCCATCCCGAGGCCGAGCGGCTGGTGGCGACCATCATCCATGAGGCCACCCACCAGCTTGCCTTCAACACGGGCTTACAGACCCGCTATGCCGACAACCCTCTGTGGGTCAGCGAGGGGCTGGCTATGTACTTCGAGACGCCTGATCTGCGAAGTTCGTCGGGTTGGCGGACGATTGGGGCGGTCAACACGCTGCGGCTGGGGCAGTTTCAGCAGAATGCGGTCCGTCGGGGCACCGAGCGTTTGCAGCGTTTGATCAGCGACGACACATTCATGCGGGGGGCCGAGGCCTCGACGGTGGCCTATGCCGAAGCCTGGGCGTTGACCTACTTTTTGATTCGGGCCAAGCGGCCGCAGTTCGACAAGTACCTGGCCAAGCTGGCCGAGAAACCGCGTCTGGTCTGGGACGATCCCGAGACCCGGCTCCGCGAGTTTCAAGAAGCCTTCGGCGATCTCCGGCAACTGGACCGCGAGTTCATGCTCTACATGAGCCGCGTGCGGGCCCGTTGAGGGTGGGCACCGACGCGCCGGCAGTCTCGGGTCGCTGAGCGCGAGCTTGGAATTATCCGCCGCCCGTGCGTTTGTGGGCGCTGCCTTATCGTTGCTTGCCGCAATCGATGTTGAGTGCGTAGCTCAGGCGGTTGAAGTTGAATTTCGCAGACGGCGACTCAAGGTATTCGCCTCGTCCCGAATCTCCTTGGGAACGTAGTAGAGAATTCGGTCCTCTGGTCGCTCAATCACTGCCCGAAGCCGTGGCAGGTACTGCCCGATGGCCATGGGGGTGCCGTCCACCATCACGCGGATCGTGTTGACCGCGGACTGATTCTCCGGTTCCTTCTCTTCCCGGTAGGGTTGACGGTATTTCCCTTTCACCCGATCCGCAAGGCAATACATCTCCGGGGTGTCGTAGCCCCTGCTTATCAGCAGCTTGTGCAGCTCTGGCTCCCATTCGCCAAAGTTGTCGGCTTCTAGTGGATCGGGCGGTGGGGGTGGCTCCACCATCACCAGTCCGTCCCGTTCGAGAAATCTCCGCGCGCAATCGGCGAGTGACCGGTCCGGATGCCTCGTCCAGCGCTGGATTTGTTCCAAGACCGTATACTCTTCGACGGCAAGATAGTCGGCAACCGCGAGGTTGGCGGGGTCGGGCGTCCCGCTCCTCCAGAACTGGTCCAGCACGGGATTTGGGTCGATGTCTGTCCCATCCCGTCGGAGTTGACTTGCCCGATTCCACAACGCCTGCAGGAGTTGTTCGAACCCCCGTGTGGTCTTGTGAAGGTAGACATTCTGGTACATGTAGTAGCGGGCGAAGATGTACTCTTCGATTGCCAGCGCCGTCTTGGCCGGCCAGGCGAGGTCCGTTTCGCCTTCGCAAAACTCCATCGTCGTAAGTAGCCGATGCCAGTCGAAATGGCCGTAGCCCGCGCCAGTGAATAGGCTGTCGCGCCGAAGGTAGTCGATCCGGTCGACGTCCAACTGACTAGACAACAACGCGCGCTGCCACGCCGGGTGCTTGGTATTCCGCGAATCGATCAGGTCGGCAACATGATTGGGAAGGTACTCGTTTTCTCGCTTCAGGATCTTGTGGACCTGCGACGCCTCGTCGCGAATAATCGCGATCGACCACTGCTCGTGGTTGATACCCAGGCAGGGCTCAAATAAGTGCGAAAACGGCCCGTGTCCCACATCGTGCAGCAGCGCCGTCGCCAGTAGGGCTTGTCGTGCGTTTTTGATCTTCTGCGCGATGCAGACACGCTCCAGGTGCGAGAGCGCGAACTTCATCAAATACGTCACGCCCAGGCTGTGTGCCAGTCGGCTGTGGTCCGCGCCAGGGTAAGTGAAGTTGCTCACTCCCAGTTGGTGAATCCGTCGCAAACGCTGAACTTCGCGGCAATTGAGCAGGTCAATAAGCCAGCCGTCGAGTTGGCGGTCGAAGGCGATGTAGTTGTAAAGCGGGTCGCGAAATACCTTGTCGGACATGCCGGCCCTCGTTGACAACGAATTCCCGAGAAAGCCCTCGTGAAGGATCGGGGCGCCTGGGCTTCACGACTTGGCCACACACTGGTGAACCAAGCCCCCGTGCCGCGGAGTCGTTCACCGCATGGCGCAGGCTTCGTTAGTTTCCGCCAGCCGCTTGCACTTGTTGAGCCAGTTCGAGCGCCTCCTGGCTTGCCTCAACTTGGACTTTCTTGAAGT
>JBJHDE010000560.1:0-3967 GCA_050486385.1 Planctomycetales bacterium
GCCATCAGCACACTCATGGCGTTGGCCCAGTGGTCGCGGCCGGCGTCTTTGTTGACCTTGGGCGTGCGGCCGAACTCGCCCAGCACCACGACCAGCGTGCTGTCCAGCAAGCCCCGTTGGTCCAGGTCGTCAATCAGCGTGGCCACGGTGGCATCGAAACTGGGTAGCCGCTTCTTGAGCGAGTCGAAGATGCCCCGGTGATGATCCCAGCCGCCTTCGTGCAACGTGACGAACGGCACGCCCGCCTCGACCAGCCGTCGCGCCAGCAAAGCCCGTTGGCCAAAGGTATCGCGGCCGTAGCGCTGGCGGGTGGCGTCGCTTTCGCGATGGATGTCGAAGGCCGCTTGGGCCTCGGGCGAGGTCACCAGTGTGTAGGCCTGCTTGTGCGAGTCGTCAAAACCCGTCACCGGATCGGCGGCGGCCTCGTCGGCCAGGCGTTTCAGCGAGTCCATCTCCTGTCGCAAGTCCTGACGCGACTGGAATCGGGCGTCGGCCAGTCCGCGGGGCAAAGCCACATCGCGGACCCGAAAGCCTTCGCTGTTGGGATTGTCGGGCACAACGAACGGCGCGTAGCGAGCGCCCAGGAAGCTCGGTCCGCCCGAACGCGTCATCGACGGAATCGAGAAGTACGGCGGCAGGCCGTCGGGTGCGCCGCGTTCGTGAGCGGCGATCGAGCCCATACTGGGATGAAAGCTGACAAACGCCCCGCAGCCCACCGGAATCCGCGGCGGAGCGCCGGTCATCATGTAATGGTTGCCGGCTCCGTGATTGCCCTGGTCGTGGCGGATGCTGCGGATGATCGTCATTCGATCAGCCATGTCGGCCAGCCGCGTGAGATACTCCGAGAATTGCACGCCCGGCATCCGCGTGCCAATCGCCGAGAACTCGCCGCGGTACTCGGCGGGGGCATCGGGCTTGGGGTCGAATGTCTCGTAGTGCGTGGGTCCGCCGTCCAGCCAAATCAGGATGCATCGCGTCGGAGGAGTGGACTCTTCCGTGCCTGCGGCCGCCGCTTGTTGGGCCTTCAGCATGGCCGCCAGCCCCAAGGAGCCGATGCCCAGCTTGAGCGTATCGCGGCGTGAAACGCCTTCACAATTTCTGTGCCGTGTCATCGGTCACTCCTCGCAAACAGTCACGTCGGGAACCCTCGGTCCAACCTGGCGCTTTCGCCGGTCAGGCCCTTTAGTTCCGAAACAAAAACTCCGCGGTATTGATCGCCGCCCACAGGTAGTCCTCAATGGCTTCCTGCCGCGAGCCCTCGGCGCGTTCAAACCAACGACGGGCCAGGTCGAGTTCCTCGGGGCGAGGATACCGACTGAAACATCGCAGGTAGATCTCGTTGGCCACCTCGTCGTCGCTGGCTTCGTCGGCGGCCAGTTGGGCCGCCAGCCCCTGGTCGTGCTTGATCTTGCGATGCACCTGCTCCGAGTTGGTCAGATGCAACGCCTGGGTGGCGCTGGGCTCGGTGATCCGTTCGCACGGCGGATCCTGATTCAGGTCGGGCCGGCCAAAGGTATCCAACGTCAGCGAACCAATCCGGTGCGTCCAAATCTGCGTCGCCCGACTCTCGCCGGGCATGGCGGCAAACTCGTCGGGCACGCCGGTGATGTCGCTCAAGGCATCGGCCACCACCTCGGCCCGCAAGCGGCTGCGATACGCCCGCGAGTAATTCTGATTGTCGCCGCTGTTGGTGGCATTCGGCTGGCTGCTCAACTGATACACGTGCGAGGTGGCAATCAGCCGGATCAGGTGTTTCACATCGTAGCCGCTCGCCCGAAACTCATCGGCCAGGGCCGCCAGCAACGGTTCGTTCGTGGGGGGATTGGTCAACCGCAGGTCGTCAACCGGTTCGACAATCCCACGGCCCAGCAAATCGGCCCACACGCGGTTGGCCATCACCCGAGGAAAATACGGGTTGCCAGCATTCGTCATCCAATCGGCCAGGGCCTTGCGGGGGTCGTCGACTTCGTCAAGGCCCGAGATCTCGCCGAACAACGGCCGTGGCTCCATCTCCTGACCCGTCTGCGGGTGTTCGACTGGCTGCCGTCGCCCGGTGAAGATGAACTCCTCGCCTCCGGAAATCGGTGGCGACACGCCCTGGCCCTTGCGGTCCACCCGCTCGAAGAACGCGGCAAAGTGGTAGAAGTCCTCCTGGCTCCAGACCTCGGAGGGATGGTGGTGGCACTTGGCACACTCCAACCGAATCCCCAAAAACAACTGGCTGACCATCGTCGCCAACTCGTCGGGCGTTCGCCGCTCGCGGAAAAACACCGCGTTGCCCTGCCGCCAGGTGCTGCCCTGGGCCGTCACCAGCTCGCGGACAAATTCGTCGTAAGGCTGATTCCGCCGGAACGCATCGCGAATCCACTGGTCGTAGGTCAACGTGGCCTTGATGCCCACCCGATACGGGTTGGGCCGCAGCAGGTCGGCCCACTTGTTGGCCCAATAATCCGCGTACTCCGGGCGTTCCAACAACTCGTCGACCAGCCGGGCCCGCTTGTCCGGTGAGCCATCGTCCAAAAAGGCCCGAGCCTCGTCGGAACTGGGCAGTCGCCCGATGATGTCGATGAACACCCGCCGCAGGAACTCGTGGTCGTCACAACGCTCGGAGGGCTCCAAGCCGAGCACTTCGAGCTTTCGCCACACATGCGCGTCAATCACGTTGTTCTCGGGCAGCGCGGCATAGACCTCCGGGGCCACCGCCTCGGCCCGTGGCACCAACACGCCGGTGGTGGCCAACTCGTCGCGGTAGCGGGCCATGATGGTGGCTTCGCCCGGCAGCGGCCCAGTGGTCACCAACCCGCCATCCACGGCCACCACGGCGCTCTCGTTGGACTGGAACCCTGCCAGCGCCGTCACATCGCGGGTCGAGCCATCGCTGTAGTGCGCCAACACCACCAATCGATGCGATGTCTCGGCCGGCAGCACCAGCGTCGGTGGCCACATCGAGATGCTCTCCAGCAGGGGCGTCTCGGCGTCATCCCGCGGCAAGCCGGCGGCGATCCATCGCTCCAGGGTCGCGTACTCGGGACTGTCGGGCTCAAACCGCCGTCCACCACCATGCGGCTCGCTGGCCACGGCTTTCCGCAGCAGCAAGCTCCATTCGGGCGCGGCCGGAAAGACCCGCCGTCCCCGGGATTGGGCCGCGATCGCCGCGAAGTCGTAGTCGTCGTCGAAGCCCAACAGCGACAGGGCGAAGCCGTTCTGGCCGCCCTGCTTGCCGTGGCAGGCCCCCATATTGCAGCCGCCCGCGGTCAGAATCGGCTGAATTGCGTGCTCGAACGTCGGCGGCGCGTGCCGCTGGGCTGCTTCAACCACAACCGTGGCCGTAAGCCGTTGGCCGGCCACCTGCACCAGCAATTGGGTCGTGCCGTCGGCCAGCGGTCGCAACACCCCGTGGCCATCCAGAGCGGCAATCCCCGGCTCCGCGAAGTGGAGCTCGGCCGTGTCGGTCAGATCCACCGCATAGCGGCCCCGCTGGCCCGAGACGATGACCCGCTGCCGGTCGGAGGCCCCCTCAAGGCGGATCTCCGACGGTCCGAGGCGAATCTCCTGAATCGCCTCGTCGCCGACAAGTTCCGCAATTCCTCCGAGCGCCAACCCCCAGGCCAGCGTCCAGACCCACCAAGTATGCATAGTCATCCCACCTCAGCACCAACGCATCAGTCGTTGTTGATTGGTAGGATAGCAGCTTTCCCCGCGGACACAACAGAAACTCCCCGAATCACCCCTTCCCAGGGGGAGGGTCGTCGGGGAGCTGCCAGGGTTGCGGCCTGGGGATCGGGTTCAGCGACCGGGTGGGGCCTTGTCCGGTTGAGTCGTTCCGGGGCTCGTCGCCTTAATCCTCGTGGGTCAGCAGCCGCCACAGGGTCTCGGAGTCGATATCGGGATCCAAATAGTCCACACTGCAATCCGCATAGACCACCAGATAGCCTAGCCCCGGCCGAAGCTTGAGCCACCGCTTGGG
>JBJHDE010000561.1:0-3965 GCA_050486385.1 Planctomycetales bacterium
GTTCAATCTGCGCGGCGGCTCCCCCGGCCTCGTCGTCGTCCTCGGCCGTGGCCTTTGAGGCCAACGGCTCGACCCGCACATTCTTCTGGCTGGTCGCCGGAATGATGAAGCGTTCGTCGCAATAAGGGCAACGCCCTTTCTTTCCGGCTAGAAAGTCTTTGACGTTGAGCTTGTGCCCGTTCGGACAGAGGAACCGAATCCCCATGCCAACTCCCAACTTGCGCGTTGTCGATTGCGACGATCAGCCCACCCCCCGGCCAAACGTCTTGGACTACCAGGGCGAATGGCTACGGGGACGAAAACCATCGAAACCCCCACCGAGTGGGTGTTTCGACGTTGTCTGGAGACGGGCCAAACACCAGTGCCCGCGGGAACGGATCACCGCTGAGTGATCGCCCCGAGCGGTGCTCGAACCATAGACCACCGATTTCGTGTGTCGGCGATCCGCGTCCCATGTCCCGTCCCACTTCAAACTGACAGGGGCCCTGGTGACTGTCAATTGGCCCACGCCGCGTCGAACTGTCGTCCGAGGAGCTGTTGGCTAGGCCACGCTCTCATATTCGGACCGAAAGTGCTGAATCGCCTGGATCGGGGCCAGATTGAAGACCACCCGGCCATCCGTCGACCACCGCCCCGAGTGATGATGGAACACCGCGGTTCCCGCCCTCTCATAGGACGAGGGCTCGTCGTCATCGGCTGGATCGTCACCCAGTGGACCATGGTCGAGGGGCGCTTCGTGGGGATCCAGTTCGGGCTCGAATGTCACGCTCACCCCGACAAAGGCCGAGATTGACCCATCGCGGCGATTGCGGGCGAAGGCCACGGGATTTTCGAACTCGCAATCGGCCCAGACCAGCCCACGGGGCTTGCCCGAGCAGGAAGCCAACTTGACGAACTTGGCCTCCAGGGCCTCGCGCCGCAGGCGAAACGTGTCCCGAGCCTCGCGGAGCCGCGCCTCTTGCCGACTACGACGCAGCGGCCGCCACAGCACCAACACCAGGGCCAGCGAAATCGCCAACACTGCCATTGGGGCAATCCAACCCACGAGCCACGCCATTGGTGTACCAATCATGGTTCCCGCCCCCTCTCCGTCTTCGTCCGTGGCTCGACACCTCGCCCACGGCGCTGTGGTCGGCTTCCCTTAAAAGTAGCCTCTCGCGCCGCATTTCCGCAAGCAACTCGTCGGATTCTCGGGTCGGCCGTCCCCCAGCCAGGCGACGCCTTTTCCCGAAAACATCGTTGTCTGACCGAAAACAAGGTCTTAAGGTGAAAAGGGTCTCCCGGGCGGATCCGTCGTCAACTTTTTCTGACCGATTTCCGGTCTCGTGCAAATCACCAGCCCGGTTTACGATAGTGCTTTCCCATAAATGATGGGGTCGAACCTGCGGGTTCGCCGGTGCCGGACGCTCCGCGTGGGGAGTAGTCCGCCAAGACTCGGCACACGGGGAGCCGCGGAGTGGCTCCTCCTGGGCGGTTGATTGATTGGGGGCGGCAAGGCTCCGGGCGTGTTGATCGGCCACCTACCCGAGTTCGACTCCTGTTCCCTACCCGACTGCGGAGTCCAACCAGCGTGACGTTCCCGGTTTGGCCCGATGTTGCGGCCGCCGCCGGTCCTCCCGGTTCCGGATCAAGCTGACGAGGCAGCCATGGCGAGTACCTACACGGTCGGCCAGCAGCCCGTTCCCGGATATCGCCTAGTGCGATTCTTGGGCCGAGGAGGGTTCGGCGAGGTCTGGGAGGCCAGCGCGCCAGGGGGAGCCTGTGCGGCTCTCAAGATGATCGCGCTGGAAGGCCGGCCGGGGCTCAAGGAACTCAAGGCGATTCGCCTGATGAAGCGGATCGGCCATCCCAATCTGGTCCCCATCCACGCCCTGTGGCTCCGCGACCAGCATGGGCAGTTGATGGACAATTCGCTGGCCGAATCCCCGCTCGAACTCGGCGGCTTGGGCCCCTCGGGTGGCTCACTGGGACTCGAAGCCTTGCACGCCACCCAGCCCGGTCACCCCGTCGAGCTGATTATGGCCATGGGCCTGGGTCAGCGGAGCCTGTGGGATCGCCTCGAGGACTGCCAACGCCAAGGACTCACTGGGTTGCCACCCGACGAGTTGATCCCCTGCCTGGAAGACGCCGCCCGGGCGTTGGACTTTCTCAACGCGCGTCGCCACGACTTGGGCTCGGGACTGGTCTCGATTCAGCACTGCGACGTCAAACCACAAAACATCCTGCAGGTGGGCGACTCGGTCCAGGTGTGCGATTTCGGCCTGGCGCGGGTGTTGGGCGAGAACTCCGCACGGCTGAGCATCGCCGGCACGCTCAACGGCATGGGGTTCTCGGCCGCTTACGCCGCGCCCGAGACGCTCGACGAGCGGGGTCCGTCCAGCGGGACCGATCAATACAGCCTGGCCATCACCTACTTCGAGCTGCGGACCGGACGTCTGCCTTTTCGGAGTCTGACACCCGCGGCGATTCTCGACACGCACTGCCGAGGCGGGTTGACCTTGGAATGCCTGCCGCCGGCCGAGCAGCAGGTGTTGCGGCGGGCCACCAGCCTGAGCCCCGTCCAACGGTTTCCGAACTGCACCGAAATGATTCGTGCCCTGGCCGGGGCATTGGGGCAGGGGACCTCGCTCCGCAGTGGCGGCCTGTTGCCCCCGGCGAGCCCGCACGACGATGGTGTGTTCAATCTCAGCCGGATCGTTTCCAAGGACGAAGCGGAAACGCCGCTCAACCTGAATCGGTCGCAAAGCGATTTGGTCCTCGACGCCGAGGACAGCCCCCCGGCGGCGGCCACCCCCAAGGAGCCGCTCACCGCCGATGACATGAACATCGCGATGACCAGGGTCAAACCCACGGAGGATCAGAGCCATCGCGAGACACCATCGACCAGTTCAGCCGAGACCTCTCTGCCGCCAGGTGTGATGGCGGGCCAGCCTTCACGCTTGTGTACGGCCGGCTTTCAGATTGCGCCGGGCTGTCGGCTGGACCGCATGATCGGCGGCCAAGGCCGCGATGCCGCTTGGCGGGCGGTGGGCGATGCCCCAGGTCGCGAGGTCCTGCTGCTGATCCGCGATCTGACACCCGAGACGGCCATCTACGTGGATGCTCCCTTGCTGGAGACCCTGCGGGGCGTGCCGTTGCGGCATCCGCATGTGTTCACGGTGCGGACGTTTTGGCTGCTGGACTCGGCGGGCCGCTCGATCGAGCAAGATTTTCGCACCACGCTCAGCAGTGGCCGGGCAGCCAAGTTGATCTTGGGTGGCCGCTACTGCGAGGACAACCTGCTGCTACGCTTGCAGAAAATCCACACCCAAGGCACGGGCCTGGGCCCTGCCGAGGCCCTGCACTACACCCGACAGATCGCCACGGCGGTCGACTTTTTGAACGCCAAGCGGCACGTGCATCAGGGTCGCGTGGTCGGCATTCAGCACCAAGGGGTGACGCTGTTCAATTGTTGGTTCACCAGCGATGGCACGTTGCGGCTGGCCAATCCCGCGCAGTCCCGCGCCCTGGGCGAGAGCCATTGGTCGCTCCGTGGCCCCGGCGATCGCCCCGATCACGAACTTGTCGCCCCCGAGGTCGAGGCCGGCTGGTTGAGTTCCGCCAGCGATCAGTTCACGCTGGCCTTGCTGTATGTGCAACTTCGCGTGGGTCTGCTGCCCTGGCAGGCCCGCGACCTTCGCGCCCAATTGCTGGCTCACGTGCGATCGCCCCAACCGGGACTTGCGTCGCTGCTGCCGTTTGAGGCCGAAGCCGTCTCCCGCGCCACGGCCGACGATCCCCAAGAGCGGTACGCCAACTGCCTGGACTTCACCGCCGCCCTGAGCACCGCCAGCACCGACGCCGCCCTCTCGGGCATGAGCCAACTGTGAACCGTTTCATCTGGAGTCGCCGCACCGCAATTCCGGCGACACCCAAAACCCCACCAATCGCAACGACCCAGCTCAATCGCGCGGACTGAGCTGGGT
>JBJHDE010000562.1:0-3946 GCA_050486385.1 Planctomycetales bacterium
GTCTTGATTCAGGCGGTGGCGGGGCGAGCACTCATCTTTTCGAAAGTTCGGCTGGCGGACTTGGTGTTTGTCGAGCGGGGCACTGGGAAGTGGCAGACACATTTCAACCGCATTCAGTCCAAGCACATCGACTTTGTGCTGTGCGACATGCAGCAGGTGCGGCCCTTGTTGGCCATCGAGTTGGACGACTCGTCCCACAATCGGCCCGATCGTCAGCAGCGCGACGAGTTCGTCGATGCGGTCCTCAACGCGGCGGGCTTGCCGTTTCTTCACGTCACGGCTCGCAAGGGATACAATGTCGAAGAACTTGCACGATCGATTCAAGCGGCGATGACTCCGGTTGAGACCCCCACCAAGTAACGGTGGCGACAGGCACGATGGTCACCCCTGGGCCACCAGGTTTGCCTCGCGTTGAGTCTCAGGTGTGAGTCGTTCGCCGGCGAAGCAAAACACCCCCCGACTTTCAAGACGGCATCATGGCAGGACATTCCCACTGGGCGAACATCTCCCGCAAAAAGGCCCTGGTCGACAACAAGCGCGGCAAGCTGTGGAGTAAGCTGGCCCAGCAGATCATTGTTGCGGCGCGGGGCGGTGGGGGCGATCCGTCGATGAACTTGCGGCTGCGGTACGCCATCGACGATGCCAAGGCCGTGAGTATGCCCAAGGACAACATCGAGCGGGCCATCAAGACCGGCACCGGCGAACTCAAAGCCGATGAGATGGAAGAGGTGGTCTACGAGGGATATGGCCCCGGCGGCGTGGCCGTCATGTGCGATATTCTCACCAACAAGCGGACCCGCACCGCCCCGGAAATCCGCAAACTGTTTGAGTTGCACGGCGGCAACCTGGGCAGCACCGGGTGCGTGAATTACCTGTTCGACAAGAAGGGGCTGCTGACCGTCAACGTCGACAAGGCCGACGAAGACACGCTCATGGAAGTGGCCCTTGAGGCTGGGGCCGAGGACGTGGTCCGGAGTGGCGAGGTGTTCGAAATCACCTGCCCGCCCGAGGTCTTCCAGGACCTCCGCGAGGCGCTGGCCCAGGCCTCGATTGCCACCGAATCGGCCGAGGTCACGATGATTCCGCAGACCACAGTGGAACTCGACGCCGACACCGGCCGGCAAGTGCTGGCCTTGCTCACCCGGCTGGACGATCACGACGACGTGCAGCAGGTCTACTCCAACTCGAACATCCCCGACGAGGTCATGGCCGAACTGGCCGCCGAATGACACCGCCCGCCCACCCCTGGCGTTGGAGATGCGTGGGAGTCACACTCAAGCCGTCGAAGGGACACCTCCGTTGAGCATCGCGTTTTCTGGTTCGATCCTGCTGTTGGATATCGAAGGCACGACATCAAGCGTGCGGTACGTGTTTGACGTGCTGTTTCCCTACGCCCGCGAGCACCTGGCTGACTTCCTTCAGCGGCGTGGCCACGAGCCCGAGGTCCGTCAGGTCGCCGAGCAAGTGGCCCGCGACGCGGGACACGCCTCGTTGGCCGATTGGCTAAAAGTCACCGAGCCGCTCACCCGCCCCGATGTGTCGCTTGCGCTTTCGCCCGAGCATCGGCTGGTGGCGGCCGAGTGCCTGAGGCTGATGGACGCCGATGCCAAGGCAACGGGACTCAAAGCCTTGCAGGGATTGATCTGGAAAGAGGCCTACGACGCCGGTCGGCTGGAGAGCCACGTTTACGATGACGTGCCCGAGGCCCTGGTCCGCTGGCGAATCACGGGGCGGACGGTGTGCATTTACTCCTCGGGCAGTATCGCCGCTCAGCAGGTGTTCTTTGCACATACCCGTTGGGGCAGCTTGCTGGAACATTTCGCTGGCCACTACGACACGACGATTGGCCCCAAAAAAGAAGTCGCCAGCTACCAGCGGATCGCCGCCGACCGGGGCCAGGATCCCCGCGAATTTCTCTTCTTGAGCGATGTGCCCGCCGAGCTGGACGCGGCCCGCGCCGCCGGCATGCAGGTGGCCCTGGTGCTGCGTCCGGGCAATGCCCCGGTCCCCGAGGATCACGGCTTGCCGACCATTCACGCATTCGATGAAATCGAGCTGGTATCGGCCAGTTGATCGCCTGCCCGGTTTGAATCGCGCCGCAGGTTGCCGTCAGCGGCCGCCTCGGCCAACGCTGGGCCAATGGTGCGGAGCTTGCCCCATGGACGAAGCCATTCTCATCGCCGGCGCGGGGCCTTCGGGACTCACGGCGGCCGTGGAATGCGCCCGGCGGGGCCTGCCGGTCCACATTGTCGAACAGCGGGCCCAACGGGCGTGGCACTCCAAGGCCCTGGGCGTGAACCCGCGGTCGCTTGAATTGCTGGAACCATCGGGCGTGGTGCCTCGGTTGATCGAAGCCGGTCGGCTGGTCAATCGGATCGAGGTCTGGGACGACCAGCGGCGGTTGGTGGCCTTGGACCTGACCGAGTTGGATCACCCCTATCCGCACATGCTCGTGCTGCCGCAATCAGAGACCGAGGCGATTCTCGAAGAGCACCTGGCTGGGCTGGGTGTCACGGTCGAGCGATCAACCACGTTGGCCGACTTCGAGCAATTCGACGCGGGGCTCGACGCCCGACTCACTTCGCCACGGGGCGAACGCCAGACGCGGGCCAGTTGGCTGATTGCCGCCGATGGGGCCCGCAGCGGCATTCGGCAACGGTTGGGCGTGGACTTTCCGGGCTCGCAGATGCCAGCGACCTGGGAGCTGCTCGACGTCCGCATGACCGCCCCCTGGGATCCCGATCCGGTGATGATCCGGCTGGCGACCGAGGGGCCGATGCTGTTTGCCTTGCGGATGCGCGACGACCTGTATCGCCTGGCGAGCAACGCACCTGGTCTGATTGAACGGCTGCCGCCCGAGGCGACCATTCACGAAGTCGTCTGGCAAAGCGAATTTCATGTCAGCCACCGTCAGGCCGAGCGGCTGCATGTCGATCGCGTGTGCCTGATCGGCGATGCCGCGCATATCCACTCGCCGCTGGGTGCCCGAGGCATGAACCTGGGGATCGAGGACGCTTGCCTGCTGGCGGCGGCCTTGACCCACGGCGGGGTGGCGGCCTGGGCCGACCAACGGCATCGACGCACCGCCAAGGTCGTGCGGCTGGTCCGCAATCAGACCCGCATGGCCACCAGCACCGCCTGGTGGATGCGGCTGCTTCGCCGGCAAGCCGTGCCCACGCTGTTGGCCTGGCCCCGCGCCCGCCGGGCCGTGTTGCGAAGACTCGCTGGTCTCGCATGAGGCCTGCTGCGAACGATGCGGGACACCACGCATCCACCCCGCCGGCTCACGCTTCGGGCGAATCGTCTTCGTCGCGCGAAATGGGCGTGGCCCCTGGGGGCGGGACCCCGCCGCCGGCCTGCACGTAGCGGCTGCGCATTCGCTGCCATTCCTCGGGCGTCGGCTCTGGCGTGATCTCGACCTCGCCGCGATCGGCGGCCTCGTTGAAGTAGCGGACCAACAGCCGACGGCACCACCCGCAGCCGGTGCCGGCCCCAAAGCACTCGGCCAGTTGGCTGGGTACGCGGGGTTGGTGCAGGCGGATGAAGTTGAGGATCTTCCGCTTGGTCACGTGAAAGCACAGGCAGACTTCGTCGTCCAGGTCCACGGTTCACCGGGGATTGGGGAGTGCGGGGCCGAGGCCCTCAGGAGGCGGGACGCCCGAAGTGGCTGCGATCGCGCTCCAGGTAGCCCTGATAATCCAGCAGGTGATACAGCTCGTCGCGGCTCTGCATTCGGTCCAGCCAGGCGGCTTGGGTGCCCGAGTCGGCCAGGTCGTTCAAGCAGGCCTCGACCGCGAACATGGCGACCCGCAACAACGTGACGGGAAACAGCACCGCCCGAAAGCCCAGCGTTTGCAACTCGGCCCGTGTCAGCAGGGGGCTCTTGCCGAACTCGGTCATGTTGGCCACCAGGGGCACGGGCACGGCTTCGGCGAGCTGGGCGAAC
>JBJHDE010000563.1:0-3941 GCA_050486385.1 Planctomycetales bacterium
CCCCAAACACCGCGACACCTTTCTGAGGGTCGTCCCTCGCGACAAGCGATCCCTGGTGGAGGCCCGCCTCAAGTGTCGCGATGATGATACCTGCCGCGACACAACCCCATCGATGAGCATCACTCGTTCGCTCATGGTAAGCCGACCAAGCCGACTAACGCACGAGATTTCTCCAGGCATTCTGTTCGATGCAAATCCGGACGTCAACTATTCTCTGAGCTTCGCCACAATCGGCCGCGCCGCTGGCCCGCACAGTCCACCCAAGTGGCGCGGTCCGGCGTGGGTGCCGCGACACCGTGGTGGTGGTGTGCCGCGACACTCCGCCGGTTGACGCTTCCCTTGCATTGGCCCTATCTTGCAGGTTCCAGACGAGGCGTCATGGCCCTCCGGCTGGCTCGCTGGTTGGACTCGCCCACCCACGGCAGGCACTGTCGCGAGGGGTGCGATCCATCAGACACACTCGGCGTAGCGCTGCGGCGTCGCCGGTCCTTCGGTCAGTGCTTGGTGCCGGCGGCTCGATGATCAGTGGGAACGGAAACTCTGGACGCAGTCCCCTCCGACGACTTGTCGGCGTACAGGTTGTGGGTACGGGTAGCTATGCGCCCGAGAATGTGGTCACCAACGACGACCTGCAACGTCGTCTGGGATTCGATCCGGCCTGGATCGTCCAACGCACCGGCATCCGAGAACGGCGGTTTGCCCCCCCCGAGATGGCCACCAGCGATCTGGCCACCGAGGCCGCGATTCGCTGCCTGAACAACGCTGGCGTCTCACCCAGCGAGGTTGATCTGGTTATCGTCGGCACGTTTACGCCCGACATGCTGTGCCCCTCGACGGCCTGCCTGATTCAAGACCGCTTGGGCATTCGCGCCCCGGCCTTCGACCTGCAGGCCGCCTGCGCGGGCTTCATGTACGCCCTGGTCACCGGCATGCAGTTTGTCGCCAGCGGAACGAGCCGTCGGGCCTTGATCATTGGGGCCGATTGCAATTCGCGGATCATCAACCCCAGGGACTCGCGGACTTATCCGCTGTTCGGCGACGGAGCCGGCGCCGTGCTGTTGGCACCCGGCGGACCCGAGCAGGGCCTGTTGAGTTACACCCTGGGCAGCGATGGGTCAGGCGCACCGCTGTTGATGCGTCAGATGGGTGGCTCGCGATTGCCGACCGCCATGGAATTGATTGACGAAGACATGCACTACTTGCAGATGGACGGCCGCGCGGTCTTCAAGTGGGCCGTGCGATTGCTGGGCGACACGGTGGACGATGTGTTGCGGTCCATCGACCTGGCCGTGGGCGATGTGTCGTTGTTCGTGGCGCACCAGGCGAACATCCGCATCATCAACGCGGCGGCCGACCTGCTGGGCCTGCGGCCCGATCAGGTGTACGTCAACCTCGATCGCTACGGCAACACCTCGGGGGCCAGCATCCCGCTGGCCCTGGACGAGGCCATCGCCGAGGGACGCCTGGGCCGTGGCGATCACTTGCTGGTGTGCGGATTCGGGGCGGGGCTGGCCTGGGGCACCGGATTGCTCAAGTGGTGAAGCGTCCGAAGCCATCGGCGTGCGGTGGACCGTAACCCCGGGGCTTGCGGCCCGACCGACGGAT
The DNA here is from genome assembly GCA_050486385.1 of Planctomycetales bacterium. Lineage (GTDB taxonomy): Bacteria > Planctomycetota > Planctomycetia > Pirellulales > Pb10988 > JBJHDE01. The sequence continues at coordinate 1,606 of JBJHDE010000563.1, forward strand.
GCCGCCACACACGCCGCGGCGGCGTCACCAGGGCGATGCCCAACGCGCACCGTCGGGACGCCTGCCACCGACGAATGAAACCTTCAACATCTCTCTCGTAGCTTGCGAGCGTCAACCCTCCGATGATCACTTCCGCGATTGCCTTGCCGACCCGAAACGAAGTCCCCACCGAAGACACCTGGGACTTGTCCAGCCTGTTTGCCGACGATGCCGCCTGGCTGTCGACCTTTCAAACCTGGCAGGCCAGCATCAACCGCTATGACGAGTTCCGCGGCACCTTGGGCCAAGGCCCTGACCAGTTGCGAGCCCTGCTGGACTTTGACATGGAGTTCAGCCGCCAAGGCGATAACATTGGGCGTTACGCCTTTTTGCGGATGAGCGAGAACGTCTCGGACAGCAAGACCCAGGAGATGGTCGCCCGGGTGCAAAACGCCTCAAGCCGCGCCGGGCAGGTCAGCAGCTACATCCGGCCCGAGATTCTGGCGATCCCCGACGACACCATCCAGCGATACCTCGACAACGAAGCGCTCGAACCCTATCGGCTGATGCTGACGCGGATTCTGCGATTCAAACCGCATACGCTCAGCGATCGGGAAGAGCGGCTGCTGGCCATGCAAAGTGAGATGGCCGGCACGCCCAATCGGGTGTTCTCGCAGCTCAACGATTCCGAGCTGGAGTTCGGCACCCTGACCGATAGCCAGGGTCGCAACCGCGAGCTGACCCAAAGCTCGTTCAGTTCCTTCCTGGAAGATCCCAACCGCAGCGTCCGCGAGTCGGCCTTCCACCAGCTTTACGCCCAGTACGATCGGTTCAAGAACACCATCGCCGCGACGTTGGCGGGTTCGATTCATAGCGATGTTTACTACGCCCGGGCCCGCGACTACCCATCGGCGCTTGAAGCGGGCTTGTTTCCCGACAACGTGCCGGTCGCCGTTTACGAAAACCTGATCACCAGCGTGCATCGGCACCTGCCGGCCGTGCATCGGTACCTGGATGTCCGCCGCCGGGCGATGCAGCTTGATGAGATTCACCATTACGACACCTATGTGCCGATTCTGGCCGATTTGAAGAAGCACCACACCTGGGACGAGGCCGTCAAGGTGATTCTGGCCTCGCTGGAACCGTTGGGCAGCGACTACGTGGGCGCGCTGGAAAAGGCCTTCCATCAGCGCTGGTGCGACAAGTACGAGAACAAGGGCAAGCGGAAGGGCGCTTTCAGTTACGGTGGCTACGACGGCAATCCGTACATTCTGATGAACTTTCAAGCCGATGTGCTGGATCATGTGTTCACGCTGACGCATGAAGCCGGCCACGCCATGCACTCGTATCTGTCGTCGGCCAAGCAGCCTTATGCCTACCACAGCTATGTGATCTTCGTGGCCGAGGTGGCCAGCACCTTCAACGAGCAACTGCTGAGCCGCTATCTGCTGGACCGCGCGACCGACGACCGCGAACGGGCCTACTTGATCAATAAAGAAATCGACAGCATCCGGGCCACCCTGGTGCGGCAGACAATGTTTGCCGAGTTCGAGAAGATCTCCCACGGCATGGCCGAGGCCAACGAGCCACTGACCGTCGACAGCCTCCGCAGCGCCTACCGGGGGCTGCTGGAAGCCTACTTCGGCCCCGACTTCGTGATCGACGACGACTTGGCGCTGGAGTTTCTGCGGATTCCCCACTTCTATCGCGCGTTCTACGTGTACAAGTACGCCACCGGGCTGGCCGCCTCCATCGCCTTGAGCGAACGCGTGCTGGACGGCGGCCCCCACGAATTGAGCGATTATCTCGCCTTCCTGGGCGGCGGCTGCTCGCGGGATCCGCTCGACCTGCTCCGCGCCGCGGGCGTCGACCTCGAACAACAACCCGGCCCCGTCGACACCGCGCTGGAACGCTTCGAGCAGCTCGTCGGCGAGCTGGACCAATTGCTGGGGTAAGCCCGTGCCGCCCGGGTCGATGTTGGACAGGGCGGCTCGGACTTGCGAGGATGGGAGCCTCACAATTGCCCGCTCGGGCTCCCGTGCGCTAACCCCCACGCCGCCGCCATGAACGAATCGAATCCGCAACCGCCGCAGCTCGACGATGTGATCCCGATCGAGCCGCCCAAAACGGGTGTCTTCGCCTGGGTGCTGGGGACCATTGTCGCTGGGGCCTTGCTGGTGCTGCCGGTGGTGCTGATTGCGGTGATCATCCACTACGTGTGGTTCCTCACCGATCGCTGGGTCATCAGCCCGGTGGCCGACCTGATTGTGCCCCGCGACATCGACGATCCGACCTGGCGATTGCTCGAGTTCTACGTCACACCACTGATCGCCTTGGCCGCGGTGTTGGCTGTGCTG
>JBJHDE010000564.1:0-3915 GCA_050486385.1 Planctomycetales bacterium
TTCGGCATCCACCGGCGTGGCGGCTAGGGGTCGATCGCTCAGCAATAGCACACTCGCCGCCGGCAGCGGCGTGGCCGAGGGCCGCGGGCCCGTGAACACCCGCTCCACCGGCAAGTCGTTCGCCAACTCGGACGTGGCCCAGGCCGTGATCAGATGGGTCAGGATGTCGCTCATGGCTCGCAGACTTGAATGCTTGACCGAGAAACACAACTCTTGCCGCGCTCATCATAAAAACCGGATCCGCCTCACGATGGCCCGTTCACACGGTTGGCCAATCGGAACGCTCGGCCAGCAGCCGGTTCGGTTCGTCGGCTCGTGGGCTGGGGTGAACCTCGACGATCGTAAGAACCTCGCCCGTCGTGCGGACAGCGCGATCATCCCGCTCGGGCGTCCAGGCTTCCTTTAAGTAAATCGAGTAGCTGGCCATCCGGCCCCGGCTCTGATGGCGATTGTCGATCGTGTCGATCCGCGGCACGATCAGGGCGACCTGTCCCGAGGCCACCGCGTGCCAAGTCCGCTGAACCGCCCCCTGGGCGTCTTGCGAGACGAGCGCGCGTTCCATCGTTATCAATTCACTAGCGGCGGCGTCCCAATCCACCCTGCGGGCGACCACCCGCCAACGCGCCTCGAACAGGCCCAGGGCCACCTCGGCGATTGTCCAAACGGTGCCATCGGCCTCGGTCCAGGTGTCGCCGGGTCGGGGGCGTTGGGAACTCGCCGTGGCGGGGCTGGCCACGTACCAGGTCGCTTCGCAACGGGGCGGGCCTCCGTCGCCGTGGGCAGCCTGCACGCACTTCCCGCCGCGCCGCAAGGCCGGCACTTCGGTAACCGTTCCGTCCGCCGCCGTCCATTGCACTGGCGCGATTCCGTCAAACAGCAGCAAATCGTCCACGGGAGAGAACGGCAGCATGGCGAGATTCCGAATGAGTTACAAACTTTCTGGCGGCGACACGATCGTGAAATCGGCCCGACAATGAACTGTCCGTGTCGGTATTACGGAACCGCCTGGGTGTGTTCTTCAAACGGCTGTTGGCTGGCCATTTGCTCATCGCACCAGGCGAGCGTATGTTGCAGCGTTTTCAGGTAATCGGCCCAGGCCACCTGCTGGCCGTCAATCGCATAGCTGGGCTTGGGGGCGGCGGTGATCTCGCTGATTCGTGCCAGGGTCTGCGAACGAATCGTCTTGAGTTGTGCCAGGTCATCGGGCATGGTGGAGGCTCCGGCCGTGTGGGGTGCGAGAGGGCGGACGTTGACCCCTGTCGTTGTGGATGAACGAGTTGAGGACTGAACACGTGACCGCTTGGTGGAAGCAAAAGCGCTGGACGTTGCGGTTCGGCCTGCGGTCCCTGCTGGTGGTGACCGTGTTGGCGGCCGTGGTGCTGGGCCTTTGGGCCAATTCCGCCCACCAACAGCGGCGGGCGGTGGCCCACTTCGAAAACCTGGGCGGCATGGTCCAGTTGACTCCCCTGCCGTCTTGGGCCTCGGGCCGGTGGATCGCAAGTTGGCTCGATCCGCATTGGTTCTGCACGGCGGACAGTTTGCGGATGCCGCAGCTTCCGCAACCCAGCCCTCCGGACGTGATGCAACCGTTAACTCACCTGCCACGACTTCGGGAACTGACCTTTTTTCAAGGACCAATCCGCAATGACGATCTGGCCTATGTGGCGGCCTTGAGACATCTGGAAGCCTTGGAACTGTTCAATTACGGCACGATGAGCACTCCCGCGGAACTGGGGATCGACGCGACACGCTTTGGTGCCGATCCCGACTGGCCGCAGTACTATCACGCCGTGACCGACGAGGGCCTACGGCATTTAAGTGGGCTGCATCGGCTGCGGCGACTTGCCATCCTTTATGCCCCCATCACCGATGAGGGCCTCCAGCATCTGAAACATTTGCGTCTGGATTCCGCCGAGTTCGGCGGCACACACATCACCCCCGAGGGCCTGAAGCTGCTGGCAACCGTGCCCGCAGCTCAGGACGTGCCACCGTGAGCATGCGGCGATTTGTGAACGACTCTCAGCCCGTGTTCTTCACCACGTAGCGTGGGTCGATCACCGCACACACGCCGCGCTCGCTGGCTTTGACTTTCAACACAATGTCGCGCTCGAAGTCGTCGTCGTGATTCGGCGGGGCCTGCGTCACGGTGATCGGCCAGTTTTCCATGTAAGCGAACGCCCGCTTGAAATCGCCGTGGAACCACCAGGTGGCGGCGTTCTCGGCCGAGACACCGCTGGCGATAATGCGACGGGTCAGCAGCCGGCTACTGACAAAGCCGTAGCCCGTCATGGGGTTGGCGTAGTGCGTGCGGATCGTGCCGCTGGTCGCCTGGTTATCAACGTGCTCCAGGCTGGTGGCCGTGAAGATGCGGGCGGCCGCATGCAGGCGGGCGGGCGTGACCAGCACGGTGCGCGGTTCGGCCAGCACCGGTTCGCCGGTGTGAGGATCCAGCAACTGGGCAAACACCTGCTCGCTGGCATCCACGTTCGACCAGTCTTCCAAGTCGTTATCGGCCAGGGTGTTGATCCAGGGCTCGACGGTTTGATAGGTATCGTAAGCGGTGCCCCGCCAGCGATAATTGTTCACGGCGCCCAGGATGGTATCCAGCACCCGCTTCTCTTTGTGCAGGCCCAGCACCTCGCCCACCCGCTGGGCATTTCGCCAGACCAAAGCGGTGCGATCGAAGAAGATGGCCTCGCGGGTCACGGCGCAAATCAGGCCGTGCTTGTCGGTGGGCGGCGTTTCGATGTAATCTTCGCCAAAGCCCACGTGCGGATAAGGCATGCCGGGGGCCACTTCTTCGGCCTCGTCGCCCAGGGGTTCGACACCGGGAATCACCTCGCCATCCAGCCGCGTGGGAATCGTGTCGATCAAGCTGCTGCCGACGAACGACTCGCGACGATAGCCCTCCAGGATCTTCGCGCCCAGCAATTGACCGGTGATCGTGCTGAAGGCCGTGACGTCGACGCCCTCGGTGTGGCGGCCAGCATCGCCATCACCGTCGGCCTGACACGGCTGCGGCGCGGCACCGTCGGCTACCTGCTGCTCGGTCTCGCTTTCGCCAACGTCGGGTTCTGGACCGTGCCAGCGACGGTCGCCAACATCGCCGGGCGGGTCGGCTTCACCGCGATCGCGGTACCCGGGTTCATGGCCGTGTTGGCGCTGACGGGCTTCGTCGCGACCGTGGGGACGTTGTCCACCAGGCGGCGTGAGGAGGTCCGGTCGATCCCGACACGGGTAGGCGCCGCCGGCGCTGCGGCTCTCGTCATCGTCCTCGGCGTGGCGTTCCTGGCTACCGACGGAACGGCGGGCCCCGAGGAGGGCGACATCGTCCTGCTCAGCGATCGGACCGCCTTCTCCGAGACCGACTTGGCGGCACCAGCGGGCACCGTCGGCCTCTCCCTCGACAACCGTGACTACTTCTGGCACACGTTCACGATCACCGAGCTGGACGTCGACCTGTGGGTGCCCGTCGGTGCGGCCGGCCGCGTCGAGTTCCAGGCGCCGCCCGGCACCTACGAGTTCGTCTGCGCCATCCCTGGTCACGACATCGCCGGGATGGTCGGAACGCTGACGGTGGTGAACCCATGACGACGACGCCGACCACACCGCCCACCGATCGGACGCTACCCGGCGATGTTCCCGCGCCAGCACCCGTGCGGTCCCGGCGGATGCCGCGAATCTCGATGCCGAGCCGGCCGAACCGCGAGGAGCGTCGGGCTCGCAAGGCGGCACGGCAGGCGGAACTCGCCCCAGACGCCAACGACGTTCAGGCCGATGCGCCCAGCATCGACATCGGCCCGAACGATCCGCTGTTGGCCTACTTCCAGAGCTCGCCGGAGCCGGTCGACATCGATCAGCTGAAGCTCGAGTCCCCTGCGGTCCAGGCGCTACGCAGCGCCGGGGTGAAGTTGG
>JBJHDE010000565.1:0-3898 GCA_050486385.1 Planctomycetales bacterium
TTGCAGGCCCGTCGCCTGGCGACGCTGTTGCAGCGCGAGGGCATTGCGCCGGGTGACCGCGTGGGCGTGTTGCTGCCCAATCTTCCCGAAACGATTGTCTCGCTATTTGGCATCTGGGCCGCTGGGGCGGTTCCGGTCTCGTTGAGTCCATTGATGGTCGCCGAAGAGGTGGCCAGCTTTGTGAAAGCCACCAACTGCAAAACGGTCATCACGCTGGATGTGCTGTCGCCGTTGGTGTGCGGCAGTGAACATCCACTTGAACTGGTCATCCTCTGCTCGCTGAGCGATCGCTTGCCCTGGATCGAGCGCTTGGGCCTGAGCTGGATTCGTTTCATGCGTCTGGGTTTCGGTAGCGCGTGCCCGGGTCAACGGGTTGTGAATTTTCACGACGCGGTTCACGGGGATGATGCGCTGGTAGCCGTGCCCACCGATCCGTACCAGCCGGCCTACATTCTGCCCACGGGCGGAACGACCGCCGCGCCCAAGGCCGTGACGCTGTCGCATGCCAACTTGATGGCCAATGCCTGGCAGCTTAAGCATTGGACCAACGGCGCCTTTGGTGAAGAAACCATTTTGGCGGTACTGCCGTTCTTTCACAGCTACGGGTTGTCGACCTGCTTGACCACCGGCGTGGCCCTGGGGGCAACCCTGGTGCTGCACCATCGGTTCCGTCCGCATGTGGCGGTGCAATTGATTGAAGATCATCGGCCCACGTTGTTTCCGGCGGTGCCCCCCATGCTGCGGGCGATGAACACCCAGGTGCTGCGCCACAAGAAGCGGGACCTGTCCAGCCTGAAGAGCTGTATCTCGGGCGGGGCGTCGTTGCCGCTGCTGGTGGCCGAGGAGTTTCAAGAGCACTCGGGTTGCCGCATCGTCGAGGGCTATGGTCTCAGCGAGGCCAGCCCCGTGACCCACGCCGGCCCACTGGATGGCACCGCGGAGCCAGGCACCATCGGCATGCCGCTGCCCGACACGCTGGCGCGGATTGTCGATGTGGCCACTGGTACTGAAACCCTGCCCTACGGCGAAGTCGGCGAACTCGTGGTCCGCGGACCGCAGGTGATGCTGGGCTACTGGAACGATCCCAATGCCACCGCCGCCAGTATCCGCGACGGGTGGCTGTACACCGGCGATCTGGCCACCTGCGACGAGCGGGGCGTGTTCCGCATTGTCGATCGCAAGAAGGACCTGATCATCACCTCGGGTTTCAACGTGTACCCGGCTGATGTCGAGGAGGTGTTGCGAAACTACCCGGGCATCGCCGATGCCGCCGTGGTGGGCGAACCCGACGACGAACGGGGCGAGATCGTCAAGGCGATTCTCGTCATGAACAATCCCAACGGGTTCAAACGGCACGATTTTGACGAGTACGTCCGCAAGCATCTTTCGGCCCACAAGCGACCGCGTTTGGTCGAGGTGACCGCCCAGGACCTGCCGCGGAACTTCTTGGGGAAGGTCCTGCGGCGCGATCTGCGGACCGTCCTTGAGACCCCGCGGCCCACCGCCACGGCCGATGAGTGAGCACGCCCACAGCGTTCCGTAAGGAGACATCCCATGAGCACCACCCAGGAATTTCGGAGTCGTGAACCGCTGGCCATCGTCAGCGGTGTGCGGACTCCGTTTGCCAAGGCCTTTACGGGTCTAGCCCACACCCCGGCCGACGAGCTGGGCCGTCATGCCCTGACGGCCGTGTTGCAACGCGCCGGGCTGACGGCCGAGGACGTCGACGAGGTGGTGTTCGGCAATGTCGCCGGCCCGCCCGAATCGGCTAATGTCGCCCGGGTGATCGCCCTGCGAAGCGGCGTGCCGACCAGTCGCGTGGCCCATACCGTGAATCGCAACTGTGCCTCGGGCATGGAGTCCATCATCACGGCGTGGCAAGCCATTCGCGATCGCGATGCGCGGTGCGTGGTGGCTGGCGGAACCGAAAGCATGTCCAGCGTTCCCCTGTTGTACCGCCAGTCGGCCAAGCAGTGGTTCATGGGCCTGCGGCGTGCCAAGGGCCTGGCTTGGTGGGGTCACCTGCTGGGCCTGCGGCCGGCGATGTTTAAGCCCGTCGTGGGCCTGGAACTTGGGCTGACCGATCCGACCTGCGGCCTGAATATGGGCCAAACCGCCGAGATCCTGGCCCAGGAGTTTGGCATCGACCGACACGCGCAAGACGAGTTCGCCATGGTCAGCCACCATCGCGCGGTGGCCGCCTGGGACCGTTGCTTCCTGGGCGACGAGGTCGCCCCGATGCCCGAGCTGCTGGATAAGGACACCGGCCCGCGTAAGGGACAGTCGATCGAGGCCCTCGCCAAGCTCAAGCCGCTGTTTGATCGCGACGAGGGAACCATCACCGCCGGCAACAGTTGCCCCTTGACCGATGGCGCCGCGGCCACCGTGGTGATGCCCGCCCGCTACGCCCACAGTTTGGGCTTGCGGCCGTTGGGCTATTTGCGCGGCTACAGCGTGGCCGGGTGCGATCCGCGACGGATGGGCCTGGGCCCGGTGTTCGCCATCAGCAAATTGCTGCGGCAGTCGGGGATGAGCTTAAGCGACTTTGAGTTGTTCGAAATCAACGAGGCCTTCGCCGCCCAGGTGCTGGCCTGTCTGAAGGCCCTGGAATCGAAACAGTTCGCCCAGCAGCATCTCGATCGCCTTGAGGCCGTGGGTGCGATTTCCCACGAGGTCCTGAACGTCAACGGCGGGGCGATTGCCCTGGGACATCCGGTCGGCAGCAGCGGCACCCGGCTGGCCATCACCCTGCTGCGGGCGCTCCGCGAGCAAGGCAAGCGGCGGGGTCTGGCCTCGCTGTGTGTCGGCGGAGGCCAGGGGTACGCCCTGTGGCTCGAGACTGAGTGGTCCGACGATTGACCAGAACACATCGTGAACGGCCCACCATCCCTGCTGGGGCAAGGCGGGGCCGCACGACACACGAACACAACCAAACCGTGACCAAGCCCTCGGGTGGGAGAGACGAATCATGACCAGCATGACCACGATTACGACACGCCGCGACGACGCCGGGGCGCTGACCGCCACGGTCAACGTGCCCGGGATGCCGGTGAATGTCATCAATCCAGCCTTCATGGCGGACCTGGCCCAACTGCTGGACACCGTCGAGCGGGACTCCAGCGTTACGGCCCTGGTCATCCGAAGCGGGAAGGAGTCGGGCTTCTTTGCGGGAGCCGACGTCAAGCAGCTTGAGGCCATCGCCGATCGGCAGCAGGCCGAAGTGCTGGTGATCGCCGGGCAGAAACTGTTTGATCGGCTGGCCGCCCTGACGGTGCCGACCGTGGCCGTCCTGCATGGCAACTGTTTGGGCGGCGGGCTCGAGATGGCCATGGCCTGCGATTATCGCCTGGCCTGCGACGACGCCAGTACCCGGCTGGGACTGCCCGAGACCCAATTGGGCATCGTTCCCGGTTGGGGCGGCACGCAGCGTTTGCCTCGGCTGGTGGGACACGCCGAGGCCCTCCGCATGATTCTGGAAGGCCGACGCCTGACGGCCGACCAGGCCCTGCGGCGTGGGTTGGTGGATCGGATCGCCCCGCCCGACAGCCTGGACATGGCCCTGAGCACGCTGCTGGCCGAAGTCCGCGAGAATCGCTTTCGCCGAAAGAACCGCCGGGCCATGAGCTGCTGGTGGTACGACGGCAATGCGATTGGCCGCTGGCTGGTCCGTCGCTATGTGCTGGCCAAGCTGGGGCGGAAGGCGCAGCAGTATCCCGCTCTGCCGGCGGCCGTCCGCGCGGTGGAGGCCGGGTTCCGCAGTGGGCACGAAGTCGGGCTCAAGGCCGAACGCGAGGAGTTCCTCGACGTGCTGTTCACGCCCACCTGCCGCAACCTGCTGGGTGTGTTCTTCCAACGAGAACGCGCACGGAAAACCGAGACCTGGGTCTCGGCCGAAGTC
>JBJHDE010000566.1:0-3895 GCA_050486385.1 Planctomycetales bacterium
TCCTCGCTCAGCTCCGCGCGTGTGAGCTCGGCGCCGGCGAGGCCGACCGTGTCGCCGAGCTCGCGCCAGGCGGCCACGGCTCGGACCGCCAACGCGAGGTCGCCGCTCAGCGCGGCCCGCAGCTCGCCGATCGCGGCCTCGGCCGGGCGGTCGCGTCGCTCGGCAGCCGTGCGTTCGGCGACGTCGAGGTGGCGGCGGGCCTCGATCGGCCGGTCGGTGGCCATCGCCACCCGGGCCGCCGCCAGGCTCAAGCGAACAAGGCCGAGGGAACCACAACTTGACTCGCGGGCTTCTTCGGCGGGGCCATCGATTGCCGTGAGTCCAAGCCAACATGTTTGTTGAACCGCCACACCCACTGAAGCAGCACCTCGTCGCGAGCCGCCTACACCCCGGACACGCGACGACATTCGAAAACGCGGAGACCCTGGTTATGCGCAACCGAAACCTGTCCGTTGCTACCGCCCTGTTGGTCCTGATGGGCCTGGGGACCGCCACGCTGATGGCCGACGATCGTGTCGCCCGCCGCGATGGCAGCGAGTTGCGGGGCAACATCATCTCGATCGATCGCAACAATGTGACCATCAGCGTGACCCAAGGTCGCGAGACCAAGGAAGAGCGGGTGCCGGTCACGCGGGTCGAGCGGGTCCGTTTTGACAACGAGCCGCTCGAACTGGACACCGCCCGCCGGGCCGCCCTGCGAGGCCAACATGCCGACGCCTTGGCGGATTTCGAGGGCTTGAATCAAGACAACTTGACCGGCTCGCGGGCCGAGTTCATGAAGCAGGACATCACCTTCTACAAAGCCTACTGCATGGCCTACCTGGCCCTGACCGGCGAGAAGGAGATTGAAGAGGCCGCCGCCGCGCTGAACGATTTTGTCAGCAAGCACGACAACAGCCACCACCTGGTCAATGCCGCCAAGTTGTTGGGCGACGTGGAAACCGCCCGGGGCAACTTCCAGGCCGCTCAGGCGGCTTACGGTCGCTTGACCAACAGCACCCTGCCCGATGTGCAGGCTCAAGGGCACGTCTCGCGGGGCTACGCTCTCTTGCGTCAGGGCAACATCGACGAGGCCCAACAGGCGTTCCAGGCCGCCGTGGGCACCGTCAGCGACAGCCCCCAGGTCGAACGCTCCAAGCAATTGGCCAAAATCGGCCTGGCGGCCTGCAAGGCCGAAAGCGGCAACCATCAGGCCGCCGTCAGCGATGTCCGCGGCTTGCTCAAGGACACTCAGGAAGATCCCGAGATCTTCGCTCGGGCGTACAACGCCCTGGGCCGTGCCTTCCGCAAGGGGAACGAACCCAAGGAAGCCCTGCTGGCCTATCTGCACGTCGACGTGCTGTACGGCACCCAGTCGCAAGAGCACGCCGAGGCCCTGTACTATTTGAGCGATCTTTGGAACACTGTCGGCGATAGCGAACGGGCCGGCGCCGCCCGCGAACTGCTGCAAAGCCGCTACAGCAACAGCACCTGGGCCAACCAGTGAGCCGCTGGTTTTGGGCCATCGGAACGCGGCCCACGGCCGGTATGAATAAACCTCGCGTCTGGCCGCGAATAGAACCTCAGTTGCATGAAGTGCGGTCGGGACAAAGCGTGGGATCCGAACAATCCCACCCGCGGGCCTTGGGCCCGGTCCCGTGTAGTGACGAAAAACGCGCCCGGCCGATTGACGACGACCCCCGGGCGAAATCGTAGTGTAGGCATACCCTCATGCCTGACAGCCTGACCAGGGTTGTGTGCAGGGATTGCCTGATGAACCAACCCATTTTGTTTGGATCCATGTCCCCCCCGGCCACGGAGTCTCGGTGAGCGCGTCCGTTGCCGACCTCTGAAACTGCCGAATCCTTTGGAGCCCTCTTCGATGATGCGTGCCATGGTGTCCCGCTCCGCGGCCAGTTGGTTGCTGATCGCTTGTTTGTTTGGAATGACCTTTGCCGTTGCCACCATCGGCGATCCCACCGTGGCGATGGCCCAGGACGAAGCGGCCGCCGGTGACGAGGCCCCGCCGAACCTGCTGATGTGGCTGGTGATGGCCTTGAACTGGTACTCCATTCCGTTTCTGTTCCTGTCGTTCATGCTCGTGGCCTTGCTGGTCATGAACATGCTGGCCTTGCGGCGGGATAGCATCGTGCCGCTGACCCTGGTGGAAACCTTCGAGGGCCACCTCAAGGAGAAGCGCTACCAGGAGGCCTTCGACCTGGCCAAGAACGACGACTCGTTCCTGGGTCGGGTGTTGGCCGCTGGTCTGGGCCGGTTGCAGCACGGCTACGCCCAGGCCATCGAGGCCATGCAGGAAGTCGGCGAGACCGAGAACATGAAGATGGAGCACCGGCTCAGCTACGTGGCGCTGATCGGCACCATCAGCCCGATGATCGGTCTGATGGGAACGGTCAACGGCATGATCAACTCGTTCATCGTGATCGCCAACAGCACCACGCAGCCCAAGCCCAAGGAACTGGCCGAGGGCATCTCGACGGCCTTGGTGACGACGATGTTCGGCCTGATCCTCGCGATCCCGGCCATCGCCATTTACAACATCCTCAAGAACCGCGCCCAGCAGTTGGTCCTCGAAGCCGGCATCATCAGCGAGCAGTTGATGGGCCGCTTCCAGAACGTGGGCAAGAAGGCCTGAGCCCTTGGCTCATGCTGGTGACATGTGACCCAACGCCCGGAGCGAGGCCCCGTCGGCTCGCTCCGGGAAGTGGTCACCGTCAACGTCCCGCGAACCGTGGTGCCGTCCGCTTCACTTCCCACAGCTTCGAGCTTTCAGATCCATGCGACCCGCCGCCGGCAAACGGAAAGACTACAGTAAGGTCGAAGAAGGCGATCAAACGCCGATGATCGACATGGTCTTCCAATTGATCGCGTTCTTTATGGTGATTGTGAACTTCACCGAGGCCGAGCAGGACGAGCGCGTCAAGCTCCCCAGCAGCGAGCTGGCCCGCCCGCCGGACCAGCCCCTGGAACAGGCCCTGACCGTCAATATTGGTGTCCAGCGCGAACGGGACGGCACCCGGGTGTCAGGCGCGCCCTGGGAAATCTACATGGCTGGCCGCACGGTCGGCAATGAGAACAACCTGGGCGAGTTGACGCGGATTCTCGAGGCCGAGCGGCAAGTCGTGGTGGCCCAGCGGAAGAATCCCCGCGATGTGGTCGTCATCATCCGTGCCGATTCGCAGGCCCCCACCGGTCTGGTTCAGGGCGTCATTCAAAAGGCCCAAGAGGCCCAGTTCGAACAGTTCGCCCTGCGGGCCGAAGAAGAAGGCGATTACTGACGCCCCCCGGCAGCCCTTGGATTTGAGCCGGGTTTGATTTTGAGCGGGGGGCGACCACCGGTCCGCCTGGTTTGCGAGCCTCCCCGCGTCATCCGTACAACGCACACGCATCCGCTCTCTGGAGTGTTCCCGCGATGAAGGTTCGAGGGCAGAAATCCGCCGAGAAGGTCGAGATTCCGATCACGCCCATGATCGATATCGTCTTTCAGTTGTTGGTCTTCTTCATCATGACGTTGAAGATCATCACCCCGGAAGGCGACTTCAACATTAAGATGCCGTTGGCCGCCCCGGCCGAAGGGCCGCCGGATCCCGACATCCTGCCGCCTATCAAGCTGCGGCTGATCTCGTCGCCCGACGGTTCGCTGTCCGAGGTCCGCATGAACGAGCGGTCTCTGCCCCGTGGGGCGGGCGAACCTTGGCGGACACTCCGCAACGAAATCGTCTCGATGACCAAGCCCGGCGGCGAGGGTGGCGAGGAGGTCGAGGTCGAGATCGATGCCGACTACCTGCTGCACTCCCACAACATCCTCGAGACCATCACCGCCGTCCCCGGGCAACGCGGCGCCGATGGCCCCGTCACCCCGCTCGTGCAGCAAGTCTAGTTTGCGCCACCCAAGCCC
>JBJHDE010000567.1:0-3891 GCA_050486385.1 Planctomycetales bacterium
AGCTGCTCGTGGAGCTGCTCAACCGCCCGGACCTCTTGGGTGACGGCGGCAATCTGCTGCGAGAGGACCTCGGCTTCGGACCGTCGAGCGGCGAGGATCGCCTGCTGTTTGGTCACGCCAGTTTTGAGGTTTTCGAGGTCGGTCTTGCGGATATCGACATCGTTGTCGAGCTGGGCTTCCTCGGCGTTGATGCGGACCATCAAGGCCTCGAAGTCCAGGATCGGCCGATCCTCGCTCTCCAGGTACCGTGGCACCAAGGCGGCGGGGAAGTACTCCGACAGCTCCTGCTCGCTGAGATTGGCAAACAAATCGCGACGATCCCGCGGCATGGTGTCGTAAATCTGCAACTCGACGTTGTCGCTGCGGCTGGCGTCTTGCAGCTTCTGCACCAGGGCCCGTCGGGCGGCCGCCCGGGTGGGCGTGTCCTTGAGCGTGGGGGTCAGCTCGACCAGATACAGGGAGTTCTGCTGATCGAACTGCTTCTCGGTGACCTTAAAGATCCCCAGAAAGCGGCCGCCTTCCTCGCGGCTGGCCGTATCAAACAGGTAGACCATCTGGTCGACCTGCATGTCTTGCGGCAGCGTCACCGCCCGCCGCTCGTCGCCGGGCACAACCGGCGTGTGGATGTTGACCGGGTGGATCAACACGTTGACCTTGCCATCGGCGGACACCGGCGGCTGATTGGCCCCAGCGGCCTGATCGTAGAAGCGGACGTCCTCCCACACCCGACCCCGCCGGCTGACCAGCTCGTGGCCGGTGATGCGGAGCTGCCGGATGCCCTCCTGCTCGACCTCGATGGCGTCTTCCAAAAACCGTACCCGACCGTACTGGGCCGAATCGATGTCCCGTTGGACCTGCTCGATCTGCTGCTCGGTCTGGTTGTACTGGTTCCGCCAGTACTCGTGGGTCTTGAGTGTCCGGGCGGCCATGTACATGAACACGGCCGACGCGATGAACACGAAGCCCAGAATGATTTTGCTGCTGATGTTCATGTCGCGGCAGTCCTCATGGGGGAGGCCAGTTTGCGAGGGGGGCCTCTCGCGTGTCTGCTGTGTATCTACGTCGCGTCGAGCGGGTGTGGCGCAACGATCCTTAGAAATTGTCGCCCGTGGACTGGCTGAGCTTGCCCAAAATCCCGCCGTCCCGCAGGACCGGACCGCAATAGCCCACCCTTCTGACGATAGACCCGGGCAAGTGCGCCTGTCTAGAGATCGAGTCTAACTCGGTCAACGGCGTAAAGCGGGCAAGGAATATGGGTTCTGGCTGTCGTGCCGGGTGCTAGCACGTTGCATCTAGCAAGACTGATGCGATCAGTCTGTGGAGTCGGGCTGCTACGACACGATGAACCATCACAAGCCGCGCCACCACTGCATTCGGGATGATTGATAGCAGTGCTAGCATCCGCGGCCAGGCCCTAGCAGGAAGTGATGCCGTGAATCCCCCCGCTCTTCCCCATCGGATTGACCGTCGCCTGCACACCCTGTTGGCTTTGACCCTGGCGTTGGTCGCGGCCACCGGCTGCACGCGGAACCACTTCACCAATCAGGCCGATGCCGAGGTCTACCAGCTTCTGGAAGAAAAGGCCGAACGCCTGCACGTCGGGCCGCACAACTACTCGATTGCTCCGCCCGAGACCTCGCGCTTGGCCTTCCCCTGGGATCCCATCTCGCCGCCGCGTCCGCCGGACGACCCGGTTTCGCACGAGTTGATGGAACGCGTCGACCACAAGCGGGGCTGGAAGCACTGGGACAAGTACGGCGTGCTGGCCGACTTGGAAAATCCCACCTGGTACCCGGCTCTCATGGGCTTGGCTCCCCAGTCCGAAAGTGGGGCCATCGTGCTGGACCTGCCCGCCGCGGTGCGGGTGGCGCGGGCCAACAGTCGCGGATTTCAGAACAACCTGGAGACGCTCTACCTGTCGGCGCTGGACGTCACGTTCGAGCGGTTTCGCTTCGATACCCAGTTCTTCCTGAGCAATACGACCGAGTACCTGGTCCAGGGTCGCCAACGGGGCGGCGGTCAGAGCCGAACCTTCCTGGGCAACGACACCAATGTCGCCGGGCGGCGGCTGTTCACCACCGGTGCCGAACTGGTGGTCAACCTGGCCAACTCGATCGTCTGGCAATTCTCGGGCAGCGACAGCTACTCGGCGGTCACGCTGCTGGATTTCACCTTCTTTCAGCCCTTTCTGCGGGAGGCCGGCAAGCCCCGGATTCTGGAACGCTTGACCCTCGCCGAGCGAACCTTGTTGGCCAACGTGCGGACCTTCGAACGGTTCCAACGCGGCTTCTACGTGCAGATTGCCGCCGGGGCCCCAGGAACTGGCAACCCAACCCGCCGCGGTGGCGTGTTCGGTGGGGCCGGCCTGTCGGGCTTCACCGGCGTCGGCGGTGGCTTCGGTCAGGTGGGCCGCGGCCTGGGGGGCGGAACCGCGGGCGTCGGGGCGGGCCAGGCCGGGGGCTTTCTGGGTCGGCTCCAGGAGCTTCAGCAAATTCGCAATCAAGAAGCCAACCTGGTCGCCCTCCGCGAGAGCCTCGCCCAGCTCGAAGCCGCTTACGAGGCCGGCCGCATCGACCTGTTCCAAGTCGAACAGGCGCGACAGGCCCTGTACAACGCCGAGAGCCGACTGCTGAGTTCCCGGGTGGCCTACCAAGACCAGCTCGACGACTTGAAGATCACCCTCGGCCTGCCGCCCGAGCTGCCGGTTGAACTGGACACTGGCATGCTGCAACCGTTCGAGCTGCTGGATCCGACGCTGACGGCCATGCAGGACGAAATGGGGCGGCTGCTTGAGCTGCTGCGGACCACCGATCCCGAGGAGCTGGAGTTCCTCCGCGAGGTCACCACCCGGATCGCCGTCGTCATGGCCGAGACCGACGAGCGGATCGAGCAGGCCGATCGCGACTACGAGGCCCTGCTGGAAGTGGCCCCCGACCGCCGCCGCTCGCTGGCCGAATTGGCCGCCACCGACGAAGTCCGCCAGGGCCAACTCGATGGCCGCTTGTTCTCGGTCGAACTGTTCAATGAACGGCTGGTCCGCATCAAGGAGGACCTGGGCCTGATTCAGCGATTCCTGGACGAGAGTGCCGAGGAGATTCTTGAACTGGTCGGCCTATGGCGCGAGAGCCCCACGCCCGAGGTCCGTCTGCGGCTGGTGGAAAGCATCAACGAGTACAACGTCGCGCTGTTGGAATTGTCGCTGGTTCAGGCCCGGGCTCGGCTGGATAAAATCGTGCTGCGAGGCGTTAAGATTCAAGAGCGCGATGCCATTCTGATTGCGGCCGCCAATCGTCGCGACTGGGCCAACGCGCGGGCCTCGGTGGTGGATGCCTGGCGGTTGATTGAGTTCAACGCCAACGCCCTGCAAAGCGATTTGAACGTGGTGATTGCGGGCGATGTCCGCAGCACAGGCGACCGGCTGTTCAACCTGCAAGGGGCGACGGGGCAGCTTCGCATGCAATTGCAATGGGACGCCCCGACGGCGCGGGTCGCCGAGCGGAACGTGTTCCGGCAATCGCTGATCGACTTTCAAGAGGCCCGCCGCGGCTATATGCAGTTCACCGACCAGGTGAAGCTCGGCCTGCGGGTCACCCTGCGGCAGATCAACCGCGACCTGCTGAACTTTGAACTCCGCCGATCGGCCATCGACCTGGCCATTCGCCAGGTGGACATCACCCAGCTTCGCCTGAATGCCCCACCCCGGCCCCAGGCCAACGGCGCCGCGGTCGGCCAGTTTGGCGGCACCACGGCGCGTGACTTGTTGGATGCCTTGAGCGACTTGCTGAACGTCCAGAACGACTTCCTCAGCGTTTATGTCAACTACCAGGTCCAACGCATGATCCTGGACCGTGACCTGGGCACCATGCAGCTCGATCCGTACGGCCTGTGGAT
>JBJHDE010000568.1:0-3190 GCA_050486385.1 Planctomycetales bacterium
GCCTCGGCCACGGCGCAGGCCGTGGGATTGTTGGCCACCACGCCACCATCAATCAGCGGCACGCTCGCCCGCTCAATCCGCGTGACATGCGCCGGAAAATACACCGGGGCCGCGCAGCTTCCGCGGACCACCTCCCACACGGGCATGCGGGCGTGGGCCTCGTGGGTGTTTTTGAACACCACCGGCTGCCGGGCGAAGGTGTTGTAGCTGACGGCCATCGTCGGCTGGATGGCCAAATCGCCGAAGCGGGCGTCGCCAAACACATCGCGGAGCACCCGCTCCAGGCCACGGCCGTCGTAGCGCGGGGCGCTGAGGCCATCGCTCATGGTGCGGGTCAGGCGATCCCAGATCCGCGCGGCAAACGAGGGAAACACCTCGCGCCCGCGTTCCACGTACATCCGCACGATGTCGCAGGCGGGTACGCCCAGGGCCACGCCACAGGCCAGAATGCTGCCGGTCGAGGTTCCCGCGACCAGGTCGAAACATTCCTTGAGCGGCCGGCCGAGCTTGGCCTCGAGTCGGGCCAGCCACACGGCCGTGATGACGCCGCGGATGCCGCCGCCATCGCACGACAGGATTCGATACAGCATGGCCCCATCCTTCGCTCGCGCCGCGCGTTCCCTGGCCGAGAGATAGTCGGCATTTGGACGCCGAAACTTGAGAAAAAACCTGCAAGATTGGCTGCGATGATTGATTCCGCCACGGCCCATCAACCGCAAGCACGGAAGAAGCGTCACCATGGGAAACCGTGCCCCGCGGCGGGACTCGTCGTGGGTGGTCCGCGGGTTCCTGATTCCTGCACAACACTGCGAGCGATACTCGCGCCAGCAGTGCCTTTGGACGACTGGTGCGCCGAGCGGCCGAAGGCAGCCCGCTGCACATGCTGGGGTTTTTTGGGTTCACGCGGAGGCGCGGAGACGCGGAGGAGGAGGGCGCGGAACTGTTGACGGTCCAGTCGCGGTTCGTTTCGATGGCCGCACAACTTGTTGATTCCTCCGCAACACTTCGAAGACTTTTCGTGCCACCAGTTCCGTGCCCAAACCTTTTGTAGGAAGCAGGCAACTGATCAGAAGTTCGGGCCCTGACTGACAACCGTCCAGGCATTGGGCCACTCGCCATTTCCTCAGTTCTCTCTCCGCGCCTCCGCGTCTCCGCGTGAGCTGACCCGTTCCGGAATACCTACCGACTCCTGCGTGACACTTCGACGAGTCCCCGTGCCCACCAGTGCCGTTCCCAAACTATTGCAGGGATCAGTACACTGGGGCCTTCACCGGGCCGTGCGACTTCATCGGACGTTCAAATTGAAGGCACACCGCGTTTTCTTGGAAGGAAAGTACCTTGGCCGTGTACGATTGGGCGATCGTCGGGGGTGGTATCGCGGGGTTGGGCCTGGCTTATGCCGCCGCCCGACGCGGGCAACGCGTCGTGTTGCTGGAACGTGGGACCACGCCCGAGGGCGCATCGATCCGCAACTTCGGCATGATCTGGCCGATTGGCCAGCCGCATGGGCGGTTTCGCGAGCTGGCCCTGGCCAGTCGGGCGTTGTGGTTGCAAGCGGCCGAGGAATTCGGCGTCGAAGTCGAGGCTTGCGGCTCGCTGTTTTTGGCCCACGATGCCGACGCCTGGGCGGTGTTGCAGGAGTACGCCGCACGCTTTTCCGACGAACCCGGCTTGCGGCTGCTGTCGGCCCACGAGGTGCTGGCCCGCTCGCCGGCGGTCGAGCCCAGCGGCCTGGACGGTGGCCTGTTCAGCCCGATGGAACTGCGGGTCGATCCGCCCAGGGCCATCGCCACGTTGCTGGCGGGACTCGCCGCGCGGCCCGAGATCGACTTCGCCGCGAAAGCCACCGTGGTGCGAGTCGACGAGGGACACGTCACCGCCGCCGACGGGCGAACGTGGTCGGCCCATCGCGTGGCCATCGCCAGCGGAGCCGATTCGGCGGCGTTGTTTCCCAAACAGCATGCCGACTTGGGCCTCAAGCGCTGCAAGCTGCAAATGCTGGCCACCGTGCCTCAGGCCCCTGGCTGGCGGTTGGGGCCGCACCTGGCCAGCGGTTTGTCGCTACGGCACTATCGGGCGTTCGAAACCTGCCCCAGCCTGCCACAGCTCAGCCAGCGGATTGCCACCGAGCGGCCCGAACTCGATCGCTTCGGCATTCACGTCATGGCCTCGCAGGGGCTGGACGGTCGGGTGATCCTGGGCGATTCGCACGAGTACGACGGGGCCATCGGGCCGTTCGATAGTCACACGATCGAGCAGCTCATGCTCAGCGAGCTGCGTCGCGTGATCCGCCTGCCCGACTGGACGATCGGCACCCGCTGGCACGGCGTGTATGCGAAAAGCCCCGATCAGCCGTTTGTCGTCCGCCAGGCCGCGCCCCAGGTCTGGCTGGTCAACGGCTTTGGCGGCAACGGTATGACCCTGGCCCTGGCCGCCACCGACGAATTCATCGACCAAATCCTGGCCGGTCACTCGCCCGGCGACGAGCGGCCAACGGCAAGCCGCTCCACAAGCTGAGTTTTTTTGAGTTCACGCGGAGACGCGGAGGACGAGGCCGCGGAGAAGTTGCTCGTTCTGATGGTTGCGTAACCGGTTCTGCGCAATACCGCGAACAACACTCACGCCACCAGTGCCGTGCCGAAGAAGCTCTAAAAAAACCACCCTTCGCGGGTGTTTGCTAGCATATGCTAGCCTGACTCTTGGCCCGGTTTCCCAGAGAGTCCGTTAATGTTGGGCTTGTGACCAGCACGACCTGGTGGACGTAATATGCACAAAGGGAACGTTCCGTCGACTTCACGAGGGTCTGGGAGACTCGACCATGGCGCAACCATTCGTACCTGATGAACCGAGGAAATGGATGGAACCGCTCATCCCCAAGCGCCAGTCGCCAACGCTGAAAGGCGGCCGACCGCCGATACCGGACCAAAGGGTTTTGACCGGCATCTTGTTTGTGCCCAAGGCAGGCATCCTCGGAGTTGTCGGGATGAACTGTATGCCGATGCCGCCTCGGATGATCAGGCTGGTTGTGACCACTTGACGTGGTTGAGGATCACGCTGCGGATTTAGCGACTCTCGAGCGTCTTGAGCGAAGGAAATCTCGCCAAGGTGCGGAAGCTGTCGTCCTCGTGGCGACTCCCCCAAATACTGAGCCATTCCAGGCGATTGAACTCGCCGACTCCAGGGGCAATCG
>JBJHDE010000568.1:3200-3887 GCA_050486385.1 Planctomycetales bacterium
GGCCGCGTCCGCTGACCCTGGAGCCACTCAGATCGACCTTTCTCAATGAGCGGCAATTCTTTAAGAATGACAAGTCGGGATCAACGGATGTTGGTGGATTGGATTTTGGTTGAGTATCGCCACATCTGTATATCCAATACCCGTCCTGCACGAGTAAACCGTCCTTCCAAACAAGCGATTCGAGTTCAAGGGAAAGATGATTCAGATCGTCGAGGTCAGCCAAGCGAGTGCAGTCAATGATGGCAAGGTGCCGTTTCGGTGCCGTAGCCAGAAAGCCGCTTAAAGACTCGCCGGACAAATCGCAGGTGTTCAATTCGAGGGACATCAAGGCACTCAAGTCAATCCCTGCCAAGAAGGCAGCCACCCCGTCGCAATTGTAGAACCTCAGGCTTTGAACTTGAATGGTCCGCAACCCAACGAGGCCTGCGCTCTTGGAGAGAGCGCCAGCATCCAATGTCCCATCCATGCGGCTCACAGCCCCATCCATGTAAATAGTCGCCGTCACGGTCGACCCCAGCAACCGCCAGGAGGAGTCGAACTCCGAGACAGGTAAGCTTGTCTGAGTGCGCGAGTCGCCCAGACCACGAACATGTAGCACGACTTCACACTCTTGCATCTCGTCGATCCGTCGCAGGATCGTCAGGTCCCGATCAACTTTGCCCCAATGTGCCACGAGCGAGCCAAGCG
>JBJHDE010000569.1:0-3883 GCA_050486385.1 Planctomycetales bacterium
ATATTCTGACTGTGCCCGATGCGATGGGGCTGGGCCTGAGTTTCACGGAGGGCGAGGGTCCGCGCCTGGCGAGGCCGTTACGCGATGAGCAGGCGATTCGCCGCCTGCCGGTGCCCGACCCGGACCAGCATCTGCGCTACGTGCTCGACACGGTGCGGCAGGCGCGGCAGGCCCTCGACAACAGGGTTCCGTTGATCGGGTTCTCGGGTAGTCCCTTCACGCTGGCCTGCTACATGGTCGAAGGCAGCGCCAGCACGGACTTCCGCCAGCTGAAAACCCTGCTCTACGAGCGGCCGGACCTGCTGCACTGCATCCTGGAGGTCAACGCCCCCCTGGTGGAGGAGCAGGCCCGCCACCGGGCGTTGGTGGACGCCGTCGGTGCACGCCGCCCGGCCCGACGGGCGCTGTCCGCCGCCGGACGGGTGGTGGCGGTCTCGGACGCCGTCGCCCGATGGGCGCGACGGCACGGTGCAGCGGCTGCACAGCGACGACAGTCTGTTGGGTCTCGACTCGGGCCGAAATTTTGCCACGCTGGAAGGGCCGAGGCTCGACCGCGGCGACTTGTTGGTCATGCCCACCGACGGCGTGTACGAGGCCGATCACCGCCTCCACGGCATCTGGGGCATGAGCCGCTTGCTGGAGACCGTGGTGGCCAATCGCACGCGGAGCGCCGCCGAGATCGTGGAAGCGGTGTTCTCGGCGATTCGGGCTTACACGGCCCCGCTGCGGCCCAGCGACGATTGCACGTTGATCGTGGTCAAGGCCGATGACGAGGCGTTCAGCGGCGTTTGAACTTTTCAGGGCGGGGGCCGATGCCGACCATCAAGACACCGCTGCCCGCCGACGAACCCGACCGCCTTGCGGCACTCAGCCAGTTGAACCTGGATGCCGGTTGGGCCGATCCGGCGTTCGAGGGCCTGGCCCGGCTGGCCGCTCGGGTGGCCAACGCCGAGATGGGCTTCTTCGCGGTGGTCGAGGCCGACCACTGCCGCTACGAAAGCGTGGTCGGCATGACCGCCAAGACCTTGCCCCGCGAGGGCTCGCCCTGCGGTTGGGCAGTGGCCGGGCGATCGCTGGTGGAGGTGGCTGACGTCCAGGCCGACGAACGCTTCGCCCACGGGGCCTGGGCCACCGCGGCGACCACGATTCGGCACTACGCGGCCACCGTGGTCCGCAGTCCCGAAGGCCACGCGATCGGCACCCTCGGGGTGATGGACACTCGGCCGCGGCAGCTCGAAGCCGCCGCCCTCCGCGGGCTGGAGGACCTGGCCCAACAGGCCGCCGCGCTGCTGCAATTGCGTGCCGTGCAACCGGTGCTTCGCGACAATCGCAAGCAGATCCGGCAACTCACCAAGACCCTGGATCGCGCCGGGCGGGCTTTGCAAGAAAGTCGCCGGCAATTCCAGACCTTGGCCGACCATGCCCCGGTGCTGATCTGGATGGCCAGCGAGTCGGGCGAGCGGACTAACTTCAATCGCACCTGGATGGAGTTCACCGGCCGCCAACTCGACCAGGACCGCGGTTTCGGCTGGGTGGACATCGTACACGAGGCCGATCGCCCCCAGGTGTTGGAACTGTACCGGGGGGCCTGTCAGCGTCGCGAGGCCTTTCATCAGGAGTATCGGCTTCTGCGCGGCGATGGCGTGTTCCGCTGGGTGCTGGATCACGGCGTGCCCTTGTACAGTGGCCGCGACCGGTACCTGGGCTTCATCGGAAGCTGCATTGACCTGACCGAGCAGAAGGAGTTCACCGCCCAGCTTGCCCAGGCCGAAGAGCGGCTCCGCCTGGCCCTGGAAGGCGGCAAGGTGGGCCTATGGGACTGGGATCAGCGGACCAACGATGTTTACTATTCGCCCACCTACAAAGAGCAACTGGGTTTTCCGCCCGACACACCTTGGAACAACTTCGAGGCCTGGCGGAGCCGAGTGCATCCCGACGACATCGAGCTGGCGCTGCGGACCATCCGCGACTATACGAATGGCCTGACCGCCGTGTACCAGACGCTGTTTCGCCTGCAGCACGCCGATGGCTCGTGGCGGTGGATTCGCTCCGAGGGGCAGTTGCTCCGCGACGAATCGGGCCAACCGCGGCGGATGGTCGGCGTTCATGTGGACATCACCGATCAGAAAGAAATCGAGCAACGGCTGCGGCAGAGCGAACAGCGGCTGGAACTAGCGATTCAGGGCACGCGCGATGGCATCTGGGATTGGGACGTCGGCCAGCCGCGGATTTGGTCGGCCCCGCGGTTCAAGCAGTTGTTGGGCTACCGCGAGGGCGAAGTCCCCGACACCCTGGAATGGTTTTTGGAGCAGGTCCATCCCGACGATCAATCCCGCGTCCGCGAGGCGATCCGCCGGCACGTCGACGAGAGCGCGCCCTACGATGTCGAGCATCGCCTGAAAACCAAGACGGGCCGCTTCCGCTGGTATCGCTCGCGGGCTCGTAGCGTCCGCGATCCCGTCACCGGGCGTTCGCTCCGCATGAGCGGCTCTCTGGAAGACATCCACGAACGGCGTCGCGATCAGCAACGGCTCGAGCACTACTCGGCCGAACTGGAACGCAGCAACGCCGAACTCGAGAACTTCGCCTACGTGGCCTCGCACGATCTCAAGGCCCCGCTGCATGGCATCGAGACCCTGGCCGGCTTCCTTAAGGAAGATTGCTGGCCGCAGCTTCCCGAGGCCTCGCGGGGACATCTCGACAAGTTGCTGGTTCGCACGCATCGCATGCGACAACTGCTGGACGACCTGCTGGCCTATTCGCGGGTGGGGCGGATGGAGGGCACGGCCCAGACCATTCACGCCGGTCAGCTTGTGGCCGAGGTCCTGGAGACCGCCGACGCCCCGTCGGCGTTCGTGCTGCGGCAATCGGGCCCCGATCTGACGCTGGAATCCCCGGTCGCGCCCCTGCGGCAGGTGATTCTCAACCTGGTGACCAATGCCATCAAGCACCACGATGCCCCCGACGGCACCGTCGAGGTGACGATCCGCGACCTGGGCGACTGGGTCGAGTTTGCCGTCCGCGACAATGGCCCCGGCATCGAGAGCCGCTTTCACGACCGCATCTTCCGGATGTTTCAAACCTTGACGACCAATCCCGACCAACGGGGCAGTGGAATGGGGCTGGCCATCGTCAAGCGAGCGGTGGAGAATCGGGGCGGCGTGCTGCAATTGGAAAGCACGCCCGGAGTCGGTTCGACCTTCACCTTCACCTGGCCCAAGAGCCCGCCTCGGGCAGCCGACGATGCCTGATGGTCCGCTGCGGATCTTGATGATTGACGACGACGACCTGCCTCCCGAGGCCCTGGTCCGAGCCTTTCGCGCCAAGCGTCGCACGGTCGACTTGCAGACCGCCAGCGACGGGGCGGCGGCCTTGGCCCGGCTGCGGGGCACCAAGTCGCAACCGCCGTTGCCGCCGCCCTACGTGGTGCTGCTGGATCTCAATATGCCCGGCATGAGCGGCCTGGACGTCTTGGACGAACTGCGGGCCGATCCGTATCTGGCCGGCACTGTGGTGTTTATCCTCAGCACCTCGGACGACCCCCGCGATGTTGAGGCCGCCTACGCCCGCAACGTCGCCGGCTACCTCATCAAGCAACGGCTCAGCGGAGACTACGGCCGACTGGTTGACCTGCTGGATCGCTACTGGCAAGCGGTCCGGCTGCCCTCGGGGGTGGGCCGTCGCAGGGACGATCCCCCGCGCTAGCCGCCTTCCGCCCGCATCGGTTCAGCGCTCCCTGCCAAGGTATACGAGCGAAACCAGAACTTGTGGCACTGGTGGCTTGTCCACCAGTGTTTGACAACGCCTGCTATGGCATCGACTGACGCCCTCGTAACCTATCGAACTGAAGCAACGAAGGCGGCACTTTCCGACGGAGCAACAC
>JBJHDE010000570.1:0-3881 GCA_050486385.1 Planctomycetales bacterium
CGGGCGACGGCCAATTCGTTGAGAACCGTCTGCGAGACCTCGGCGTGCTTGCCCACCTGAAAGGTCCGCACATGGGCCATCTGGCGATCGGCCGCATTGGCGATCACCTCGGGATCGTCCTCAAACGGTTCAATCCCCAACAGTCGGTAGTGATGCGGCGGACGATGGCTGTCGCGGATGCCCAACCACACCCGATACGGATCGAAGATCTCACTCATGGTGACAGCCCCGCGAGCGGCGACCCGTCAGTGTTGCGATGCGACGCATCCAAGCCGCACTCTAGGTCAAAAGGACCACACGCCAACCCCCTCGCACAAAGATTCGCCAACAGATGGCGGCCTTGGCGATTCGCTCATCAGCGGACGAAGCGATCTGACTAGGATTGAGGCCAGCCCGACGTCTGGTTCCGCGAAAGCGATCGATTCGTTCGACCGGCTTCAATTCCAACAGACCCTTGGAACCCACGCAACGCATCGACCGAGGGGGACTTCGGTTCAGCCCACCCGAAGCTGCCGGGCTAACCATCCCAGAGCCCATCTCCTGGTCGCCAGGTTCCGCCGCACCACCAGCCGAACAGGTGGCCAGCACTGGCGACTCAACCGAACTGTATTCAATAAAGTCAATTGCGACAACGACTTAAATCCCCACAAGCCATCACGACTGCTGCGCGGCGCCGAATTGTTTCACGTGAAACATTCGTACAGGCATGGTGGTGTGCAGCCGCGCCCCGCAGGGCGAAGAATGCGATAAACTCAGATAAAACAAAAACTTAACGGACTTCGACATCGTCCCCGACAGGCGCCGAAGTCGGATGCCCCCCAGAGAGACCAGTCGCTAGTGATCAACTCCGGTGACCAAGCCGCCCGGGACACGGACGACCCAATTGTTTCACGTGAAACATTCGTACAGCAACATACAGTCCTTCCGGGGGATAACAGGCCATCCACTGCGGAAGCTCTCAGGGATTCCGTGGGTTTCCGCGACCACATTCTCCCATGTCAGCCCGTAAAGATATTGGGAGCCAAGTGGTTGTTCCCGGCCCAAACCGGCGGTTGGAAACAAAATCCGCCCCATCGACGGATCCCTGGAAGGCTCCATCCCAACGAGGGCCCTCCCAACTGGCAAGGGCCATCGAATTGACACCCCAGGGGTGATCTCTGTAAAGTCAGTCTTGGTCGAAGCTTGAGCGCAGCGATGGCCAACAATTCTCGGGGCAAGCCCATAGATCTCCAGAGGGGAGATATCGGCTTGGGCCCCAATGTTCCATCCGGCTTGCCCTGACCGGGGCACGCTTGCCGTCTTGGGGTTCGTTCCAGCGCCGACCTTGTGGCCCAATGACGAACGCTTTTGAGGATTTTTGATGAATGCAGCGGTGCCGCGAGAGGCGGTGGCCCGGATTGTAATCGTGGACGATCACCCCTTGGTTTGCCGTGGATTGTGCGACCTGCTCAACCAAGAGCCGGACATGGAGATCTGCGGGCAGGCGGCCGACACCAACACGGCCATGGAGGTGATTCGCGAACAAACGCCCGACGTCGTGATCGTCGACCTGTCGTTGAAAAACGGCAGCGGCCTGGAACTGCTTAAGCAGATCAAGATGTCCTTCCCGCACATCCGGCCGTTGGTCTCGAGCATGCATGACGAGTCGCTGTACGCCGAGCGGGCCTTGCGGGCCGGGGCGGTTGGCTACGTCAACAAGCAAGAAGACGGCCAGCGGTTGGTGGATGCCGTGCGCCAGGTGGCCGGCGGGGGATTCTATCTGTCGGACACCATGACCAAGCGGGCCGTGCAACGCATGGCCCAGGGCGATCAACCGCCCCGCGCACCGCTGATCCACAGCCTTTCGGATCGCGAACTCGAAGTGTTTCAGTACATCGGTCGTGGTCAGACCACCCGGCAGATCGCCGAGCGATTGACGCTGAGCATCAAGACCATCGAGACCTACCGCGAGAACATCAAAAGCAAGTTGGCTCTCCGCAACGGTTCAGAACTCACCCGGCACGCCGTGCAGTGGGTGCTGGAGAACGAGACCTGATGCGCTTGAGTGGCCGAAGGCAAATGGCAGGGCTGGCGCTTGGCGAATGCTCCCCGCGAGCGATTGCACTTGAAGTCGAAGGCTCACGTCACGGCGGGCGGCGGCACACACCGGTGGACCAGCGGTCGGTGGCACACGTTGCGTGTTCCATCATCAACACGGACGGCAAGCCGCCGCCTCAGGACCGATCGCTGCCGAGTCCCAGATCCTCGTAGATCGCCTCAAGCAGCGGTTTGATGCGGCGTTGGTGGGGGCGTTCGCCCGGCATTCCGTTGAAGGCCAGGGCCAGGACGAGTTGGTGCGGCGGATCGATCAAGAGCACCGAGGATTGGTTGCCGCTATGGCCAAAGGTCTGCTCTGAGGCATGGCGGCCGTAGCCATAGGGCACGGCCTCGATGCCGTAGCGTTTGCTGTCGATGATCAGCCCCAAGCCCCAGTCGATCACATGCAGAAAGCTGTGATCGTAGACGGTTTCCCGTTGGCGGCGGGTCATGGCGGCCACCGTGTCTTGCTGGAGCAGGCGGACACCGCCAAGTTGGCCGCCGGCCAGCAGCATTTGCCCGAGCCGCAGCACCTGCCCGGCCGGCCCCACCAGGGTTTCGCCCGGCGAACACAACTGAACGCCTTCGGGGCACGAGAAGCGATGCCGCCGGCGATCGCTGGTGTTGGTGTGCCGCAGTTCAGACATCCGCTCGGCAATCGCGGCGTAGTCGTCGGCCGGCATGCCGATCCAACAATCGGGCATCTCCAAGGGCAGAAAGATGTCTTCGCGGATGTATTGCCAGAACGGCCGTCCGTCCCGCCGCGCGACAAGCTCGCCCAACACGTGCCAACTGGTCGACGGGTGATAGCCGGCCTTCTCGCCGGCAGTCCAATCCGGCTCAAGCGGCATGTTCACAATGCGGTCGAGAAACTCCTGACGGCTGACCTGCGGCCACTCGACGCCCACCTTGCGAAAGCCGCCGGTATGTGTCAGCAGATGAAACACCGTGACCGACTGTTTGCCGTTCTGACCAAATTCGGGCCAGTGCAAGGCCACCGGATCGTCCAGCCCCAGGCGACCACGCTCCACAAGTTGCATGATCGCCACCGCCGCGACCGGTTTGCCCGAGCTGAGCCAGTGCATCAGCGTGAGGTCGTCCAGCGGCACGCCCTCGCGGGCTTCGCCCCAGTGCCCCAGCAGCGGCGTTTCGTTGCCGAGGGCCAACGCCACCTGAGCGCCGTCGTGTAGGCCCTGTTGCTGACCCGCGAGAACGAGATCCGTCGCCCGCGGCAGTCGGTTGGAAAGGCTCACGCGGGGTGCCTGCTGGGTTGGGAAAAGAAGTCGAGAGGTGTCGCCCACCGGAATGAACTCAGTGGGACGGTGCCGCCGAGGTTTCGCCCTGGGCGGTGGAGGCCGGGTCCTGGGCGGTGCCGGTTGTGGTTGCGCTCGTGCTGGCCTGGCGCTGCCCATCGTCGGCCACCTTCGTGCCGATAAAGCGGTAGAACGGCGTGTAGGTGAAGGGCATATAGGGCACCTTGGCGAAACTCTCGACCAGGTCCCGTTGACGAAACCTCTTCTGGAGATAGGGCAAGTGGTCGGGGTCGGGGAAGACATTGTCCATGCTGAACCACCACGGCCAGAAGCTCCGCGTGACGAAGCCGTGTTGCCGCTGCCCGGTTTCGGAATACTTCCGCGAAACGTAAAAGTCGACCACGCCGATGGTGCCGCCTTCGCGGAGCAAACTTTGGGCGTGATCCACCGCGGCAAACCAATCGGGAATCATCGTCAGCGAGTAACTGAAGGTCACCACGTCGGCGACGCCTTCTTCAGGTCGCCACTTGGTGGCGTCGGCCTCGACGGCCT
>JBJHDE010000571.1:0-3881 GCA_050486385.1 Planctomycetales bacterium
ATCACCGGCTGGCCGACTTGCCGCACGTTAGCCCCATGGCCGTGACCCGCGATCCGGTGGCCTTCTGGGACACCGCCGGTCTCGGCTACGACGAGCGAATCGAGAAGACCAGCGAGAGCAAATTCAACCCCGCCGAGGCGGTGCTGGTGGCCGAGGCGGTGGGCCAGTTGATGGCCACCGGGTTGGCCGCCGAAGAGATTGCCGTGATTGCTCCCTACGCGGCCCAGACCCGCCTGCTACGGCGGATGCTGCCGATTCCTGGACTTGAGATCGACAGCGTCGACGGCTTTCAGGGGCGCGAGAAAGAAGCCGTGATCCTCTCGCTGGTGCGAAGCAACCCCGCGGGCGAGATTGGCTTTCTGGCCGAAACCCGACGCACCAACGTGGCCCTGACCCGGGCCCGACGCCGCCTGTTGGTGATTGGCGACAGCACCACCCTGGGCGGGCATCCGTTCTACGCCCGGCTGTTCAGTTACTTTGCCGATCTGGGCGTGGCCGAGCCGGCCGCTTGGGTCGACCCGGCCCTATGCCCGTAGTTCAGCCGAAGACTTCCTGGACCACTTGGCCGCCGTCGACCGTACGAATCGGCCGGCCCAAGGGGCTGAGGTACTCGTAGTCGGGATCAATTTTGAGGCTGTGGCACAGCGTGCGGAAAAAGTCAGTCACACCCACCGGCTTATCCACCACCGACGTGCCGCCCCGATCCGTCTGGCCGACCACCTGGCCGCCAGCGACCCCACCGCCCGCCAACACGGTGCTGAAGGCACGGGGGTAGTGATCGCGACCCGTGTTGGGGTTGATTCTCGGCGTGCGGCCGAACTCGCCCATCCAGATGACCAGCGTGGTCTCGAGCAAGCCTCGATCCTTGAGATCGCGGATCAACTGGGCGAAGGGCGTATCCACTTGGCTGGACAGTCGCCCGCTGCGGGCGAAGTTGTCTTGATGGGTGTCCCAGTTGCCGTGGGTCACCTCGACGAAGGTCACACCCGCCTCGACCAGGCGACGGGCCAATAAACAGCCGTTGGCAAACCCGCTGCGTCCGTAGGCCGCGCGGACCCGCGCCGATTCGCGATTGAGGTCGAGCGCCTGCATCTGCGGGCTGAGAATCATCCGCGAGGCCTGCTCGTACTGTTGCCGATGATCGTCTACCTGCTGATAGCCACCGCGATCGGCAAAATCGGCCTCGAGCCGATCCATTAAGGCGATGCGTCGCTGGTGCCGGGCGGGGCTGGTCGTGAGCCGGGTGTTCTCGGGCGTGCGTGTGGGATCGGACACCTGAAACGGGTCGTGTTGCACTCCCAGGAAGCCGGCCCCGACCGAACCGAAGCCCCGATTGCCGATCCGCACGAAAGCCGGCAGGTCGCAGGCCGGGTCGGGGATCCGCTCGGCGGCAATGCTGCCGAACGTGGGATGCTTGACGGTGTTGGTCGGGACGTAACCGGTGTGCAGTTGGTAGGTGGCCCGCTGGTGGTTGCCTTCGCGACTGGTCATGCCTCGCAGGATGGTCAACTCGTCGGCCACTTGAGCCAGTTGGGGCCAGTGTTCGGCAATCTGAATGCCGGGCACCTTGGTGGCAATCGCCTGCGTCTCGCCGCCGTTGGCATGATCCGGCTTGGGGTCGAAGGTCTCAAACTGGCTGGGGCCACCCTGCATCCAAAGCAGAATGCAGGCCATGCCGCGTTGCCGAAGCTCGTCGGCTTGCAGGCTCAGGCCGCCCGCAAAGCCCGAGAGCCCCAGGCCACCAAACAGGCCCGAGGCCCGAAGAAAGTCGCGTCGGTGAACCACTCCGGCCCGCCCCACGGTCAACTGGGTTTCCACGTGCGCGGTCATGGCTTGCGTCCTCGAAAATGAATGAAAGTTGAAGTCGGGTGTGGGAACGACTGTGGCTGACTCGCTGGGATCATGTCCCGTTGAATGCGTGTTGAGTTGATTGGCACGAATTCAAAGTTTTCACAACCGCGGCATGGCTTGCGGCTCGGATTCCCACCGCTAGCGTCGATGCAGGAACTCGGTGCTGTTGAGCAGTGCCCAGAAGATGTCTTCGAAGGCTTCGCTCCGGCGAGAGACCTCCTGCAAGTAGTCGAGATTGACGGACATTTCCCGAGCCGTGGGTTCGCGGCCCAGGGTCCGTAAGTAAAGGTCCAGCACGACCAGGTCATTGTCCTCGACACGGCGGAGCAGGCGTCCCAGGTAGGTCCGCGTGCTGCTGCCATCCAGCGTGGCGTTGACCATGTCGGAATTCATCAGCGCCAGGGCCTGCGGAATCGAACCCGTGACCTCGTCCCGCGGCGCACTGGGATCGAAGCCAAACACCTGGGCAAAGCGATTGCGGGGGCCGCCACCAAACACGCCGCGTCCGCCGGCGGCAACTTGGGGAGGCAGACCCAGGGCCTGGATCAGGTTGCTGTAGACCTGATCGCTCCGCAGTCGCGTCGGCGGACAGTTGGCAAACACCATCCCCGCCGGCGGCGGCTCTTGGGTCATGCCGCGGCCGTAGGCCTCGCTGGCGGCGATGGTGGTGAACAGCCACTTCAGGTCGTAACCGTTGGCGACAAACTGTTCGGACAAGAAGTCCAATGTCTTGGGGCTGGTGGCATCGCGATCGGGTCCAAGGTCGTCGACTGGCTCGTAGAAGCCCTGGCCCATCATCTCGTACCACAAGCGGTTGACCAACGCCTTGGCAAACCAGGGATTGTCGGCCGCCGTCATCCAGCGGGCCAGCGTCGAGCGACGGGCCTCGTCGGTGGTGCCAATCCGGTAGGTCCGATCGTTGACAAAAAACTTGGGCGTGATCAGCGTGCCCCGGCTGCGGGGATTCTCCAGGTCGCTCATGTAGTGCTCGCCTCGGCCTCGGCCACCCCGGCCGAATCGGCCAGCGGCCGCCCCATCGACGCTGACCACCTCAAAGGTCCGCCGATTCTCTTCCATGACCGTCCGCACGCGGTTCCGTGGAAAGAAGGCGGCCAGCTCGTGAAATTGCCGGCGATTCCAGCGGTCGTAGGGGTGATCGTGGCACTGGGCACACTGAATCTGGATGCCCAGGAAGATGCGGGCGACCTCGGCGGCGGTCTCTTCGGCCTGGGCGTTCTGGGCCATCAGCACCGCGGTCTGGCCCTCTTCGCGGACATCGCCGGTGGCGGTGACAAAGTCGGTGGCGATGGCGTCCCAGCTTCGGCCCTCGTTGAAGGCACTGGCCAGATAACGCTCGACGGGCTGGGCTGACAGCAACGCCCGTTCTTCCAGCCGGCGGCTCAGGATCACGTCCCGCCAGTAGCGGGCCCAGGTCTCGCCGTAGGCCGGATCGGCCAGGTAGCCCTGGACGACTTTCGATCGCTTATCGGGATCGGGATCGAGCAGGAAATCCTCAAGCTCGCTGGTTGTCGGCAGCCGGCCGACCAGGTCGAGGGCCACCCGTCGCAAATAGATGGCGTCGTCGGCTGGGTTGCCTGGGGCCCAGGTGCCCTCGTCGGCCAACAGGGCGTCAACCTGTTTGGCCGCTTCCGTGGGCGGCAGCGGTTCGGCCCCGCTGGACCAACTACTCAAACCCAGCAACCACGCTGCGCAGAGCGCACCCCATCGCATGCCCATCGCCCAAACCCCCTCAGTGTGGCCAATCAACTGCGTCCCGGGCTGGCCGTGGGTCACGAGAACGAGCCCAGCGATCGAATCCGATCGCCTGCTAGCCCCCCGCGGCACGAGCACTCATGAAACCCGATGAATCTCAGGGGGTTCCGGCCCTGCAACCCGCCGCCGACCGGATTTTCGAAACTGATCTAGGCCCCTTCCCCAAATCCGGGGTAAAATCTCCGGTCTCGTCTGTTTGCTCGCGAGCCGCTCGGCTCCTTCGCGCGACCTGTCCCGAGGCCAGCCGTGCCGAAATG
>JBJHDE010000572.1:0-3874 GCA_050486385.1 Planctomycetales bacterium
CGCCCACTCCATCAGGCCGCCCTCGCCCGCGACGTCCGTCGGGGGTTGGAGCTGGGCGTGGGCGATGGCCAGCGGGCCGAGCGGCTGATCCAAGCCCTCACCGACCACCAGCCCGAGCCCACCGCGGGGCCGCTGACCTTGCAGTATGTGGCCATCGACGCCTTTGAAGCGGCCGGCGGCGACAACCCGCTGGTGCTTCGCGAGTTCTTCCGCCGCCTGCGACGCTGGCCCGTCACGGTCCGCCTGCTGCCCGGCGAGCCGCTCGAAGTCCTGCGTCGCGAGGCCAACGCCATTGGCCCGGTCGACGTGCTGCTGCTGACCGGTCAGGCGGCCACCCTGCCGCTGGACGAACTGGCCTTCTGGCTGGTCCGGCTCATCCACCCCGGCACCAGCCTGTGGCGCGAGATCCGCAACGGCGACACCACCCGCTTCGAAGCCCTGGATCTGGCCGAATTGCACCGCCTGGCCCAACCCCGCCGCGCGGCCTGACCCCCACCGGCGACCGCTGGTAAACCCGGCGGGCCAGGCAGGCTCGCTATCAAGTCCGCGCGGTCAGCCAACCGATGAACCGAGACAATCCCTACCCTGGACCACCACTGCCCAAGCCTTTGGGCCCTCAACCCGAGGAAGGAGTTCCCGTGGCCAACGAGACCCCCCGCATCCGCCTGCACGACCTCTCGCTCGAACAGCTCGAAGCCTTGCTCCGCGATGTCCCAGCCGATGTCTCCATCGACCTGCTGGTAACCGTCGAAGAATTCGTCGAACGCATCGGCGGGCTCGACGCCGCCCGGCAAGCCCTCGAACAACTCGAAGACCACCGCGACGCCGCCTGACCCAACCGGCTTCCCCGGGCGTGGCTTGCCCCACGAGCGATGTGCCCCCACAATGGGGCCATCGCCTCCAAGGGCCTACGCCAATGCTCGCTAAACTGCAAACCTACTCGCTGCTGGGCATCGACGCCGTCGCCGTCACCGTCGAGGTCGACGTCTCGCCCGCCGCCAGCCCCAAAACCGTGCTCGTCGGCCTCCCCGAAGCCGCCGTCCGCGAAAGCGTTCAACGGGTCGAGCGGGCGCTGGTCAATAGCGGATTCCAGCGCCCGCAGGATCGCGTGGTCATCAACCTCGCCCCGGCCGACCTGCCCAAGCAGGCCGCCAGTTTCGATCTGCCCATCGCCCTGGGCATCCTGGCCGCCAGCGATCAGGTCCCCCAAGACCGCCTGGACGCCTTCGCCGTGGTCGGCGAATTGGCCCTCGATGGCTCGACCCGACCCACCCGCGGCACCCTCTCGATGGCCATGGCCGCCGAGACCCAACCCGAAGTCCAAGGCCTGATCGTCCCCCGGCCCAACGCCGCCGAGGCCGCCGTCGTCCAAAAGGTGCCCGTCTACGCCGTCGGCAGCCTCTCCGAAGCCATCGGCTTCCTCTCGGGCGCCGTCGAACTGGAGCCCGTCGACCCCAACCTCGACGAGCTGTTCCACACCTTCGGCAGCTACGAGGTCGACTTCGCCGACGTCCGCGGCCAAGAATCCGCCAAGCGCGCCCTCATGGTCGCCGCCGCCGGCAACCACAACCTGCTGATGATCGGCCCGCCCGGAAGCGGTAAGACCATGCTGGCCAAGCGGGTGCCCTCGGTCCTGCCCGACCTGACCAACCACGAAAGCATCGACACCACCCGCATCTACAGTGCCATGGGCCTGCTGCGGCCCAATCAACCGCTGATGGCCACTCGGCCTTTCCGCAGCCCGCACCACACCATCAGCGAAGCCGGCCTGGTCGGCGGCGGCAGCGTGCCCACGCCGGGCGAAATCTCGCTGGCCCATCATGGCATTCTGTTTCTGGACGAACTCCCCGAGTTCAATCGCCGCACGCTCGAGGTCCTGCGGCAACCCCTGGAAGACGGCCAGGTGACCATCAGCCGCGCCAAAAGCACCGCCACCTTTCCGGCCGACTCCATGCTGTTGGCCGCCCTCAACCCCTGCCCCTGCGGCTACCGCAACGATCCCCGCCGGCAGTGCCAGTGCTCGGTGCAACAGATTGAAAGGTACCTCGCGAAAATTTCGGGCCCCTTGCTGGACCGGATTGATATTCACATCGAAGTCCCGGCCGTCCCCTTCCAGGACCTGGCCACCCGCGCCGCCGGCACCAGCAGCCGCGAAATGCGCGAGCGCGTTCACAAAGCCCGCGCGGTGCAAAACCAACGCTTCGCCGGCCGCCGCGTGCGGACCAACGCCCGCATGACCAGCCGCCAGGTCCGCGAGTTCTGCCCGCTGGATGCTACCGGCCGCACCCTGTTAGAACGCTGCATGAACCAGTTCGGGCTCTCGGCCCGGGCGTATGACAAGATCCTCCGCGTCGCCCGCACCATTGCCGATTTGGAAGACGCCCCCGCCATACAAGTCGCCCATCTCAGCGAAGCCATCAACTACCGCGCCCTCGACCGCCAACTCTGGACCTGACGGGCGCCGGGCACGAGTGGAAATCGCGTGACTCCTACGTGGCAAGCTGGTACGATGGGGTGGGTCGGGCGAAGCATTTGAACCCACGCCTCGTCCATCGCCACATCGGGTGATCCTGAGATACGGCACCCTTGCAAGAGATGACTTCGCCGTGCGAGGCGACTGGCAGGTGAGGTGACAGTATCGCGCGCAAGCCCCGACGACCTGACGCACTCGACTCCTATGGTCAGCAGGGGTCTTCGGATAGGCCGTCAGGGTGCAGACTGGTTTGCAATTTAGTGTTGGAAGATGAGAACGATGAGTTACCTTTTTCGAACACTGGTGTCGCTACTCACGTGCCTGTTGAGTGGTTGCGGACTTTT
This sequence comes from Planctomycetales bacterium, assembly GCA_050486385.1. Classification (GTDB taxonomy): domain Bacteria; phylum Planctomycetota; class Planctomycetia; order Pirellulales; family Pb10988; genus JBJHDE01. The sequence goes on from JBJHDE010000572.1 coordinate 2,818, forward strand.
TACCTACCAGAACACCAATGTCTCAAATGATCCGGGATTTGTCGGGACATACGCAACAACCAAACGGTATGTCGCAGCCAAGGACTTGGTGGTTGACAAATGGCCAATTGCGCCAGGAGTGAACGAAACTTTCTGGTGTCTAGTGGATCCCGATAATTTGGCTGATCTCAAGCGATATTCTCACAGCAGCTTAGGGGGTCGATGGAATCTTTCCCCTTCTGCGTATACTTTAAGGAAGGGCTCCGAGGTTCGATTTCAGAGAGGAGTAAAAACATTTACGGGCACTACCACATTTGTCAGCGTCTACGCAACGATAACTGACAAGGACGGGAAGGAAGTCGAAGTCCTTTTGGATTATGTTTCGGAGACGGATTTGTTTACACGCCCGGATGGCCGACAGTCGGGAGTTGGAATTTTTACCGGTCCAGATCCCACGTGTTTGCAGCCAAAGCCGTAAGAGCGAAGGAGCGGGCGACTAGGCCCCGCAGCCTTTTTCGACGCTTTGAGGCTTGGTCGATCGGCCACAACCAAGAGGATTGAATCGTCGACCCAGCCGGGATGATGACCGGCAGTGTGTCTGACCACACCGATTGATTCTGAGACACGGCACCCTTGCAAGGATTGGATTTGATCCGCATACCGCACTGCTTGCCAGCAAGCAGTGGCACACTTGATGATGAAGCCAGGGCGACCGTGCGCAGTACTTGCTCGCGTTCAACCTGGATGGAAAAGACCATGGTGTTCATGTCAGCAAGTATATTTCGGTCCGACGGCCATGCGAGGGATGTAAGGTTGGCCAGAGGCCTTGCCCAAGAACGGAACGCTGTAATCCCAACAAACTCCCGTCGTGAAGAGCATTACCGTGACACGCAGCACCAAACGCGGACTCATTATCGGGCTAGGGCTGTACCTTGTTTACGCCATCTTGACTGGCGGAATTGACGTGATTCGAGCCGATGGCTTCCGTGGTGAAGGTCGCATTGACCAGGGTGACGTTCGCGGCACCTGGCGGGTTGCCAGCAGGGCACATTTGTTGTCGATCCCCTTTGTGTTTCAT
>JBJHDE010000573.1:0-3872 GCA_050486385.1 Planctomycetales bacterium
CGATGGTGATACATCGCTCGACCAGCGGTCGCACTTCCTTGGCCTTGGGCAGGGTCGTGATGATCCGGCCCTTGACCTTGGGCATGTTATCGGGGGCCAGGTTCTGCGCGGCCAACGTATCGAGGACCGGATCCTCGGTCAGAATCAGGGCCTTGACCAGATTCTTCAGCAGCGCCTTGCGGTGGCTGGGACTCCGTCCCAGAACGCGGCCTTTCTTGCGATGTCTCATCGTGGGTGGTCTGGGTTCAACGTGAAGTGGACGCCGGACCAACCGGCCGGCATCCACGAAATGTGACACTTTCTGGTTTGGTTCACTCCCGACCGGCACGAGTGAATTGCGCCTGGGTCAGGTGCTGCCCCGCGGGTGTCAAACCTCGGCCGGTTCGGGCACCCGCATGCCAAGTTGCAAGCCCAGTTCGGTGAGTTTGCTTTTGACTTCTCGCAAGGTGGTCTCGCCGAAGTTGCGGACTTGCAACAACTGATCTTCCGACCGAATGACGAGCTGCCGCACGGTGAGGATCTTCTCGCTGTCCAGGCAGTTCTTGGCCCGCACACTGAGCTTGAGATCGTCGATCGGGAGATTCAGCTTCCGTTCGAGTTCGGGATCGCCCCCGCCGCCGCCCAGGGTGGCCCCGGCGGCATGCACCTGATGGCCGGGTTGGGTGTACTGGACAAATGGGTTGAGGTGTTTTCGCATGATCTTGGCGGCCTCGACGAGCGCGGCGTCGGGACGCACGCTGCCGTCGGTCCAAATCTCAAGCACCATGCGGTCGTAGTTGGTCTTACGGCCGACGCGGGTCTCTTCCACGTCGTGCCGGACCCGCCGGACCGGGCTGTACAGGGCGTCGACCGGGATGATACCGATCTCGCGGTCGCGGCTGGTGTGCTCGCTGGCCGGCACATAACCGCGGCCGTTCTCGACGACCATCTCCATCACAAAGTCCACGTCGGCGGTCAACGTGGCGATGTGCAGATCCTTGTTAATGATCTCGACCGACGAATCGCATTGAATGTCCGCGGCGGTGACCGGACCGGCGGTGTTCTTCTCGATGACGATGACTTGCTGCGAATCGCTGTAGTTCTTGACGACCAGTTCCTTGATGTTCAGCACGACCTCGGTCATGTCCTCCCACACGCCGGGCAGGGTGCTGAACTCGTGCTGGACGCCTTGAATTTTGAGCTGGGTGACGGCACTGCCTTCTAGGCTGCTGAGCAGGATTCGCCGCAGGCTGTTGCCGATGGTCCACCCGAAGCCACGCTCGAACGGCTCGGCATAGAAGATGCCGTGCGTATCGGTGAGCGATTCCTCGTCGGTGGTCACCTGGCTGGGAAGATGGAGGCCGCGCCAGAAGATGCGGGTCATGTGTGTGGAACCTCAGAGTCGCGGTGAGCGGGGCGGCGAGGAGCGAGTGATCACTTCGAGCACAACTCGATGATCAACTGCGTGTTGGCCTGGATCGAGACATCGCTTAGTTCCGGGGCTCGCAGCACCTTACCCTCGGGAATCCCCTCGGTCGAGAGGGTCAAGAAGTCGGGCAGGTTGGGCGAGCTTGTCTCGAGGTTGTCCTTCACAAACCGCAAGCTGCTGGCACGATTCCGCACGCGGATGACGTCGCCCGGACGCACCTGGTAGCTGGGCACGTTGACGCGGCGACCATTGACCGTGATATGACCGTGCGAGACCAACTGCCGGGCCTGACGGCGGGAGTGACCCCAGCCCAGCCGATGGACCACGTTGTCCAAACGCCGTTCGAGCAGGCTCATCAACACCTCGCCGGTGTTGCCCTTGATCCGCTCGGCTCGGGCAAAGTAGTTGCGGAACTGCCGCTCCAGCACGCCGTAATAGTGCTTGACCTTCTGCTTTTCACGAAGGTGCAAGGCGTAGTCAGTCATCTTGCCACGCCGGGTGTGCATACCCGGCGGGGCGTCACGCCGTTCAATCGAGCACTTCGGTGTCTCGCACCGCAGGCCCTTGAGAAACAGCTTGATTCCTTCACGCCGGCAAAGCCGGCACACGGGTCCGAGTCGACGGGCCATAGGTTTTGTACTGGCGAAAGTTCAGGTTGGAAAATATCTGTGCGGCTTCGTGCCAAGGTCTGGGGCCCGCCGGGCGGCCGACTCCACACCGCGGTGGATCTCGACGCTTGGAGCCCGGCGTGCGGCAAGTCGGCTGGGCCGACTACACCCGACGCTTCTTCGGCGGCCGGCAGCCGTTGTGCGGCAGCGGGGTGACGTCTTCAATGCTCTTGACCGTGATGCCGGCGGTCTGGAGTGCGGTGATCGCGCTTTCGCGGCCGCTGCCTGGGCCCTTGACCCGGACTTCCAGCTCTTTAACGCCGTACTTGGCCGCCTTCTCGGCGGCTTGCTGCGAGGCCAACTGCCCGGCAAACGGCGTGCTCTTGCGGCTGCCCTTGAAGCCCGCTGCCCCAGCGCTACCCCAGCACAACGTGTCGCCGTTGGCGTCGGTAATCGTCACCAGCGTATTGTTGAACGTCGCCCGGATGTGCGCGATCCCACGGGTCACGTTCCGGCGAATCTTCTTCTTCTTGCCTTTGGCCATGCTCGACGCTTACTTGCTATCCGAGGAAGTCTCACCAACCACCATTCACGACGCACTCACCACACTCGATGACCCTGAGGAACCAGCACCGCCAAGGGCGACTGCTTTGTCCGCGGGGTAACCTCGCAACTTACAAACGGGTCTCAACTTGCAACCGGTCTCGGCCACCACTTGAGGGTCTGCCAACCGCGGTTGCACCGAACACGCTGGGTCTCCAGCGACGTTCCGGCTTCAACCAAATAACCTGCTATTCCCCGAACATTGGCTGTCCCAATAGGGACCCGGCGGCCCGGAGCCAGGGGCGGCTTGTCGCGCCCCGGGCCAACCCGACCAGACCCCAGCCCAACCAGGGGTCAGCGCAGGTCCTTGACGCCCTTCTTCCCGGCGACGGTCTTCTTGGGACCCTTCCGCGTCCGGGCGTTGGTCCGTGTCCGCTGGCCACGCACCGGCAAGCTCTTGCGGTGCCTGAGCCCGCGGTAGCTGGCGATATCCATCAACCGCGTCACATTCTGGCGGGTCTGCCGCTTGAGCGGGCCTTCCACCAAGTACTGCCCGTCGAGCGTGCTGGCCACGCGAGCCAATTCGTCTTCGGTCAGCTCGCGGGACTTGCGCTCCGGGTCCAGGCCCAGGGTGTAGCAAATCTCGCGGGCTGTAAAGTGACCAACACCATGCAGATACGTCAAAGCAATGACGGTCTTCTTGTTGTTGGGAATATCAACGCCCAGGATACGCGGCATGCCGAAAATCGCTGCGTGTGAGAGAGATGGAACCATCCGGACGGCGACCCGATGCTCGGGAGACGCCGACCCACTACCCCTGCCGCTGCTTGTGGCGGGGATTCTTCTTGCAAATCACGTAAACTCGGCCCTTTCGCCGCACAACTTTGCAGTGCTCGCAGACCGGTTTGACACTCGCTCGGACTTTCATGGGTTCGCCTCAACGACCACCGCCGTCCGACCTGCGGCGGCAGTCCTCCGAAATTGGAAAACTCAGAGAATAACGAAATATGCCAGCATGAATCAAGGGGGTGGCAGCATTTTTGCTGGCAATCTTTTGCCCCCTCGCTCACTCATCCCTCTTCGGTCTCACTTCCAGGCGTTCGGGCGGCGGCCGTCCGCACGCGCTGGACAATGTCCTGAATCTGGGCGAACACCTGGTCGGGATCCCCCAGCCCATCCACCGGGCAATGCAGCCCCCGGCGCTGATAGTATTCCACCAGGGGGGCCGTCCGGCTGCGATACTCCTCAAGCCGGCCCCGGATGACCTCGGGCGTGTCGTCGTTGCGGTCCTCGGTCTGGGCACGGCTCATGAG
>JBJHDE010000574.1:0-609 GCA_050486385.1 Planctomycetales bacterium
CGGCAGCGCTGGCGACCTCGTCCAGTCGCTTCTGAATCCGCAAGCGATCGACAATCGCCGCGACCTCGGGCAGGGCCATGTCGTAACAGGCCGTCGCCCGTAGCCGTAGGGTTAAGGCGGTCGACTCGTCGGCCCCTTCGGCCGCCGTCCACCACAGATCGCCCACGGCAATCAGCCGGGCGGCCTCTTGGGGGTTGTCGAGTTCGGCCTGGGCGGCCGCCCGCAACGTCTCGTGTTGGCCCTGGGCCAGGTGCGGCAGACCCCGCGGCCAATCGCCGACCTCAAGGCACAGCCAGCGGCCCAGGGTTTCGTGCGCCTGGGCGTTGTCGGGTTCTTGCTCCAGTTGCGCTTGAGCCGCCTGGACCTGGGCGAACTGTTCAACTTTTGGCTTGAGTTCGGTCCGCAGCGTGTGCAGCTCGACGCGGGTCTCGCGATGCGGCAGGGCCAACGGTTGCAGGGTTGTCAGCAGCGCATCGGCCAGATCGGGCCGCCAGTTGTCGGCCAGCTTCTCGCTGACAGGCACCACGAACGTGGCCAGCGTTTCCATTTCGCCCCGGCTTGGCCGACGGTCCTTCCAGCCCGCGAGCACCGGCTCGGCCGGGGCGTGGG
>JBJHDE010000574.1:619-3870 GCA_050486385.1 Planctomycetales bacterium
ACGCACGAAGGTCGACCACGCCTGCGAGCTCAAGCGGCTGCAGCCCAACGTGGCCCTGACGGCGATCGACTCGGACGTGATCAAGACCTACGTCAGGCTCGGCCTGGGCGTGGGCAAGCTGATCGGCATCCAACTCAAACAGCCTCGCCAACGTGGCCACGGCGTCCAAAAACAACTCGGCATCCAACAGCTCGCCGGCCAGTTCGGTCGCCCGATGCAAGGCAGCGTACATATCCGTGTCCGAGAGCTGATCGTCGTCGGCGGCTTCCAGCAGGGCCGCCACCACCAGCCGCTTGGTCGGCCGATCGAGTTCGCGGTCCAAGCCGTGAGACTGGTCCAACATCGCTAGCGCCTGTTGCAGGGCTTCTGGCGAGGGCACTTCGCGGGGGCCAGGGGCATTCTCCAGGTCCCGTTCCAACTGCCATTGCGACAGTTCCTCGGCGTCGATGGGCTCAATACGCCAACGGTCCTGATCGCCCGCCGCCGCGGCCTCGGCCAGCGCAAGCACCGCGGAATCGCCTACGGTGTCCAAGACCGCCACCACCTCGGCATCGGCACTTCGCAGCAGGACGGCCTCGGCAGGCTCGTCGGAAAGCTGCCACTGCAGCCCCGCCGCCGATTCCTCGCGGGCGTGTTGGGCGAGCATCACCCCTGCTTGCCGTCCCAGCGAACCAAGATACAGGCCCGATGAACCGTTCCGCAGCCGCACCCGACCGGGCTCGACCTGTTCGGCCCACCAGTGTTGCAGGCGGTCGCCCGCTTCGGCCTTGGTCAGGCCCACGGCCCACTCGGGCGTGGTGCCATCCAGTCGGGCGGAGGCACACTCGCCCCGCTGAGCATGGATCAGGCGGACCCATCGCCCGGGCAGCGCGTCGGGTTCCAGCCAGGCGGGAGGCTCGGCGAGCGGCCGGACCACGTTCATCCGCAAGCGCTGCCCGGCAGACAATTCGAAGCGGTGGCTCCAGCTTGGGGCATCCGGCCACTCGACGACCACCCGATGCCAGCCGGGCGTCAATTCGTAGAGCACCGCGTTGCCCTGCTCGTTGCGGTTTTTGGGCGGGTCTTGCGAGAGCCGCAGCCGCGCTCCAGCACGGTCTTGGGGCAGCCAGACGAGTTCGAGTTCGCCTGGGCGATTCGGGTCGAACGACGGTTGATTGTTGGAATCGTCTTGGGGAGCCTCTGGCTCGGGTCGAGTCACGGCCACGGACACAATCTGGCCGAGGCCGACGATCACGCGCCGTTGATACGGTGGGCGGCCTGGCCAATGGACCTCAAGGTCCAGCTCGCCGGAGTCGACAGCGATGAGTGTCCCTCGCGAGGTCTCGTCTCCCAATGCAACAGGCTGACCATTGATATGGACCGTGGCGTCGCGGCGTTCGTCGGCGTTCCAAACCAACTCGATAGAACCCTGAGGCGTGGTGTTGCGGGCCGTCGTCCGGCCCCCGCCGGTGAATACCATCGCCAACGCACCCAATGTCCCCAGGACCAACACGCCCACGATCAGCGGGGCCAGCCAAGCTGGCTGCTTCTTGCGGCGCGTGATCGCCATACTGGATGGAGTATCGTCGTCGGTCTTGATGTTAAGCGGGGCCGGATTGGCTGGGGCCGGCGCTGGTTTAACGGGTGTGGGAGCCTGCTTCGTTGGAGCGGCCTTGGCCACGCTCGACGGGGGCTTGCGGACCTGTGGCTTGGTCGCGGCTTTGAGCTTGGCGTCGTACTCGGCCCGCCGCTTGGCATCCAGCAAAATGACCCGAGCCTTGGCCACCTGGTTGAGGAGCTGCTCGACATGCTCCGAGTTGGGTCCGAGCCGATGATTCTTCAAGAACGTCATCTGCCGCTCGGCGGCGGCATCGATGACCTCGCGGTCGGTCTCGAAGGGCTTGAGCCCCAGCAACCGATAGAGGGTGGGGGGAAGATCTTCCGGCGGAATGCCCAGCATCCGGTGATAGACGTCAGCGGGAATCGTCATGGCAAGTTCTCAACGGCCGCCCCCAAAGCGGGTCGCGGTGCGAACGAGGTGCTTCCTGAGACAAGTACCATAGCCCCATGTGGTGAAATCCCGCAAGCCAGCGACAATCTTTCTAGCGGATTATGCCACCCGCACTAGGAGTTCTCGTGGCATCCCCTAGGCCCAGACCGGGCCGAGATCCCGAGGTGGTCTTTGAGTTGGGTTGTTGCTTGGCCCCCATTCCCCTGCTAAAAGAGGTAGTGGCCGCCCCCCGCTTATCCAGTCGCCGCGTCAGGCACTCGAAACTTGGGATCGGCTCAGCGGTCCGTCTCGCATTTCGCCCCCTCAAGGGGCAGGGCATCGAATGTCCGCTCGTGAGGCGGACCTGGACGAGCTGTGAGGGACTGGTGTCCAGCCAAGCTCATCGGCGGGACGTCCGCCATCGCCGACCCAAGCAAGGTTCCGCGAACGCTGAACCGGTTGGCTCAAATTCCTTTTTCCGACATTCCACGAAAGACATCCCATGACGAACATCGAGGCCAACCCACAATCGGACCCAGGCTCGACCGAGAACGCGGGATCATCGCGACGCAGTGTGTTGGCGGGCGCGGCGACATGGCTGCTTTACTCCTTTGCCAATCAACAAATGACCGCCGCTTGGGGGGGCGATCAGGAGGCGGGCGCGGTTCCGCCTGGCAATCCGAAGTTCGCCGAGGAAGCGACCCAACTGGCCATTGAGGCCGTTGAGAAAGGCTGGGGCGGCCCGTTCGGAGCCGTGATTGTCAAGGATGGCGAGATCATCGGTCGAGGACAGAACCGCGTCTTGCTGACGGGATGTCCGATCTATCATGCCGAGGTCACCGCGATCATGGACGCAACGGACCGACTCAACCCCAAGGCGTTGCTGGGGACCGACTACTACGAGGGCACGACGCTCGAGATGATCCCTCGCCCGCCGGGTTCGCCCGATCCGGTGCCGGAGCGAGCGAAGATGCTCAAGGGGTGTGAAATCTATATCAACGGCGCCCCCTGCCCCATGTGCATGAGCGCCATCTATTGGGCACGCATCGACCGGGTGTACTTCGGCGCCAGCCTGAAAGACACCAGCAGCATCGGCTTCGATGATGAGTTCCAGTATGACGATTTCAAACTGCCCTGGGACGAGCGCAAGAACATCTCGGTGGTCCCCAACTTCCAGCGTGAAACGTCGTTGAAGGCTTACAAGGCCTGGATGGACCGGCCCGATCGCCCCCCCTACTGACCGAGCTGCCATCGAACAACGCGGCGTCGACACGCCCTCGCC
>JBJHDE010000575.1:0-3869 GCA_050486385.1 Planctomycetales bacterium
ATTGATCTAAAGAGATTCGGTGCCATGGACGGCCCGCGAAATTTTGCGGCGAGCGGATGGCTCAGGCCGAGCCTGCCCGCTGGTCGAGTTTGTTCGGCCCTCCCCCCTCGACTTTGTCAGGCCCAACCAAGGAGTTTTCTGTGAGTACACGCGTCTCCGGTGGCACGAGCGTGAATGGCACGACCATGGCTGCAGCGAATGGTCGGAATGGTCCTGTGCATGGTTCGGCTCGCATGGCGGCCATTTCGGCGGTGACCAATTGGCGGAACTCGGCTCCTGCGTTCAGCTTGGCGGAAACGCCCGCTCAGGAGTTGTTCTGCGCCAACGTCTTCAGCCCGGCGGTCATGAAGGCTCGGCTGCCCAAGCCGATTTACAAGCAAGTGATGCGGACGATCGAGGCGGGCGAGAAGCTTGACCCGTCGGTCGCCGACATCGTGGCCGCGGCCATGAAGGATTGGGCGATCGAGAAGGGGGCGACCCACTACGCCCACGTGTTCTATCCGTTGACGGGCGCCACCGCCGAGAAGCACGACAGCTTCTTGGCCCCGGATGGCGAAGGCGGAGCGATCACCGAATTCAGTGGCAAGCAACTCATCCAGGGCGAGCCCGACGGTTCGAGCTTTCCCTCGGGTGGTATCCGGGCGACCTTCGAGGCCCGCGGATACACGATTTGGGACATCACCAGCCCCGCCTACATTCTGGAGAATCCCAATGGCACAACTTTGTGCATCCCCACGGCCTTCGTCTCTTGGACTGGCGAGGCCCTCGACAAGAAGACGCCCGTCCTCCGTTCGATGCAGGCGTTGAACCAGCAGGCTCAGCGGATTCTGCGACTGTTCGGTCACACCGACGGGGCGTTTGTCTCGGCGACCGCCGGCCCCGAGCAGGAGTACTTCCTGGTCGATCGGCACTTTTACTTCTCGCGGCCCGACCTGTTCACCTGCGGTCGCACGTTGTTTGGCGCCAAGCCGCCCAAGGGCCAGGAGTTTGAAGATCACTACTTCGGGGCCATCCCCGAGCGCGTGTTGGCCTTCATGCTGGAAGTCGAGCGCGATTTGTACAAGCTGGGGGTGCCGGTCAAGACCCGCCACAACGAAGTGGCTCCCGGCCAGTACGAGATTGCTCCGGTGTTCGAGAACGCCAACACGGCGACCGACCATCAGCAACTGATCATGATCACGCTCAAGCGGGTGGCCGAGAAGTACGGCATGGCCTGCATGACCCACGAAAAACCCTTCGCTGGCGTCAACGGCTCGGGCAAGCACGTCAACTGGTCGCTGGGTAGCAAGAGCCAGGGCAATCTGCTGGACCCCGGCGATACGCCTCACGAAAACGCCCAGTTCTTGGTGTTCTGTGCCGCGGTGATCCGCGCGGTCTACAAGTACCAAGGGCTGTTGCGGGCGGTCGTGGCCAACGCCGGCAACGACCACCGTCTGGGTGCCAACGAGGCCCCGCCGGCCATCATCTCGGTGTTCTTGGGCGATCAACTCACCGATGTGTTCGAGCAGATCAAGAGCGGCGGAGCCAACAGCTCGCTGTCCAAGGGCACCCTGACCGTGGGTGTCGACGTCTTGCCGCCGTTGCCGAAGGATGCGGGCGATCGCAATCGGACCAGCCCGTTCGCCTTCACGGGCAATCGCTTCGAGTTTCGGGCGGTGGGGTCCAACCAGTCGATCGCCGGTCCGCTGGTGGCCATGAACACCATTGTCAGCGAATCGCTGGACTACTGTGCCACCAAGCTGGAAGAGGCCACGGGCGGCGATTCCAGCAAGTTGCACGCGGCCGTGCAGAGCCTGCTGACCGATCTGATCAACGAGTCGGAAGCCATCATCTTCAACGGCGACGGCTACTCGGCCGCATGGCACAAGGAGGCTGCCGAACGGGGCCTGCTCAATCTGCGGACCACCGTGGATGCCCTGCCTCAGTTGGGCACCGACGAGGTCAAGCAACTGTTCACTAAGTACGGCGTGCTCTCGGAGCGGGAACTCCAGAGCCGGCTGGACATCTATCTCGAACAGTACTGCAAGACCATCCACACCGAGGGCGTGCAGACCCTGGAGATGGCCCGCACGATGATCTTCCCGGCCGCCATTCGGTATCAGAACGAGTTGGCCGCCACCTGTGCCAATCTCAAGCTGGTGGGCTACGAGTTCGATACCGACACGCTGGACAAGATCACCGAGATGGTCAAGCTGTTGCAAGACAGCATCGCCCAGCTCGACAAGTCCTTGCATCATCACGACTGCGAGGGCCTGGAGGCCGAAGGCCGGCACTACTGCGACGATGTGCTGCCAGCCATGTCGGCGGTGCGGCAGTACGCCGATGAACTGGAAAGCTGGGTGGCCGACGACATCTGGCCGCTGGCGACCTACCAGGAAATGCTGTTCATCAAGTGAGGTCGGGGTCGCGAACTCGCGCGATCGATTTTTGTCGGGGTCAGGCCGGGTCGGGGAGCTTACGCTGCCCGACCCGGTTTCTTGCGCGAAGACGTGGAGTTCTCGCGTGGGGCGGACCCTTCCGACTTGACGCGGCGGTCGGGTCGGTAAGAAATGAAGGGCTCGCTGGCCGTTCGATGTTCCCGGGTCAGGCCCCACGATGCACCGGTTTTGCGAACTGTACGCCCGACTGGACGAGACGACCAAGACGCAGCGAAAAGTGCGGCTGATGGCCGGGTACTTTGCGAGTGTCCCGGCGGCCGATGCGGCGTGGGCGTTTTTCTTTCTCAGTGGGCGTCGGCTCAAGCGACTGGTGCCGGTGCGGCGGTTGGCGGCTTGGGCCAGTCAACAGGCCGAGCTGCCCGATTGGCTGTTCGAGCAGTGCTACGCCGCCGTGGGCGATTTGGCCGAGACCATCGCCCTGGTTCTGCCCGAGCCCGGCCAAGGCACCCGCGAGCCGTTGCATGCCTGGGTTGAACAACGCTGCCTGCCCTTGGCAAGTCAGACCGAAGACCAACAGCGGGCCACACTGATGGCCGCCTGGCAGGAGTTGACCAGTCAACAACGCTTTGTTTGGAACAAGCTATTGACGGGCGGGTTCCGCGTGGGGGTCTCGCAGGGGTTGGTGGTCCGTGCGGTGGCCGAGTTGGCCGGCCTGGAGGCCCCGACTCTTGAACATCGGCTGATGGGCCATTGGCAGCCCTCGGCCACCTGGTGGACCCATCTGCTGGACCCCGGCACCACGGATGCCGACATCAGTCAGCCTTATCCGTTTTTCTTGGCGCACCCGCTTGAGGAATCGCCCGCGGCCCTGGGTTCCATTGACAAATGGCAGGCCGAGTGGAAATGGGATGGTATCCGGGCCCAGCTTGTCCGCCGTCGGGGACAAACCTTTCTGTGGTCGCGGGGGGAAGAACTTGTCACCGAGCGGTATCAGGAACTGCACCCGGCGGCTGAACTGTTACCCGACGGCACGGTGCTGGACTTCAACGACGACGACTGGCGCTCGTACGGCACCGACTCGGCCGTGCGGGTGACCCAGCCCGAGGCCTGGCGCAGCACGATCTGGTAGGGCTGCGGATCGACATCCTGGGTGAACAGCGTGCGCGGCGGGTCGGACGGGTGGCCCTCGCGGATCTCGACCTCGACGCCCTGGTGCTCGCCCAGCGGCGTGTCGCCGATCTTCAGCTCGCTGATCTTGACCGGCCCGTAGCCGACCAGGAACAGCGCGCGGAGGTACTGGTCGTCGCCGACCAGCTCGGTGTACGGCTTGGCGGCGTAGCGCGGCCAGAGGCGCGTGCGGCCCAGCACCACGGGGATCGGCGCCCAGGGATCGAACTCGTTGCGGGTGCCCGAGATCGTGAAGGATTGCGGGTCGCGGCCGCCGGAGGACAGGCGCGGCACGGGCGGCGGCACCAGCGCGTTGATCAGCAG
>JBJHDE010000576.1:0-3847 GCA_050486385.1 Planctomycetales bacterium
GCAGAGGGCCCTCGGGGCCGACATCAATTTGCGGAATCTCCGGCCAGCCATTGACGGTCGGGGCGGTGCGTTCAATCAGGTCGCAGTAGGCTTTCAGGTAGACTTCGGCCTCGGCCTCGCTGGCGATATGTTCGCCCAACACATCCAGGGTGAACGCCCGCTTGAGCCGCCGCTCGCGTTGGGCGGCTTGCAGGACTTCTTCGGCCGTGGTGCCCGCGATGAATCGCCGGGCCTGCCGCCGCGCGCCAAAGCGGGCGGCTTCGGCAATGCGTCGGCCCAGCCAGGTGTCGGGGCGGGACCACGACACGACCCACTGGGCCACGCTGGGCAAGCGTTCCAGGCCGGTGAAGTACTCTTGCAGATGGCGGTTGATCGCCGCGTCGGTCGACAGCGTCGGCAGCACATCCACAAAGCGAAACGCCTGCACGCGGACCTGCTCGTCGTCCAGCAGCCAATCGACCACGCGATCTTCCCACCAGCGGCGTTGATAGCACCGCGGGCGATAGCGACGGATGTCGTCGAGCAAGGCGTGGCCCAGCTCCTGGGTCCGCTGCTCGACGGCGGCCGGGTCCTGGGCCGTCTCGGCAAGCGAAATCGTCATGCGAATCCGATCTGTTCGCGGCTCTCGGTGGCGATTGTGGTGGTCAACAGGCCACCGGCCTTCTCAGCGGCTGGCGCAGCGAAGGACAAGTCCCGCCTCGGGGAGGCCGTGTCGTGCTGTGGGGCGGCCCAAACACCCGCCCATCGGGCCTGGAACGAGGAGGCTCGCGCGTTCCTCGTCTGGGGTATCCTACGAGGGACGCCGTCCAGTGGCAACGCACCGACAGGGCGGGTTGACCGCCCTGGCCGCACGGCTTGGGCCGGTGGGCAAGGGGCTCGCGGTGGCCGGCCGACTGGGGTTAGCCGCGGGGCAGTTCCACGCCGTCGGCCAGACTTTCGCCCACGGTCAGCAGGCGGAAGTCGCCGCCATCCAACTCGACCAGCACATCCAGGGTGCCGATCTCGATGATCCGCCCGCGGAAGCGTCCGATGCGGATTGGGTCGCCGATGCTCAACTGATGTAGCCGGCCGGTGGTCCGTTCGTTGATCCACACCTGGGTGTCGCTGTCCATTTCGACAATGCCCGTGATCACCGCATGCTGGGCGATGTCGTACTCTGGCGGCGGCGGAGGTGTGGGGGCCGGCGGCGTGGGACGCGGCGTGGGCCGAGGCTCGGGGCGGCGTGCCACGGGCGGAGGCGGCGGCACATACTCCGAGAACGGCGCCCGGCTGACGATGGCCGATTGATAGGCCGTTTGTTCGGCGGCCTGCAAGCGGCGGTAGGCCACGGTGCTGAGTTGATCGACCGAGTCGGCGGTGGGCATGCTGACGGCCTCGATGCTCAACAGGATGTCAAGCTGGTTGGCCTGCTCGGTGGGCTTCAGCGAGATGCGGCGAATCTGGTGCATGTGCGGTGCCGAGTAGAACGTGTACAAGAAGCCCACGGCATCGGACAGCGTGCCTCGGCCACGCACGGTGAACGGCAGCAGGTGGTAGACGTGCTCGCGTTCGCCCTGGCTGTTGGTGCGGCTGCGGGGCACGGGGCGGCCGGCATCGACATTGGCCCGCGCAAACTTGGCCGTCTCGACCTGCTTGGTCAGCCAGGTCTGATACAGCGAGCCGGCCAGTTCCAGGTCGGCTGGCAGCGAGCGTTTCTCCCAGCCATCCAGTCGCCGACTGGCCTGCGCCGCGCGACGCTCGGTCATCTGCTTCTGCGCAAGCTGATCCTCAAGCCGTTCCAACTCGGCGTAGCGGGTGTCGAGCTTGTCTTGATACCAACTGTAGCCGTACCACAGGCCCACCAGGCCCACCAGCACGGCGACGATGATCACCAGGTTGCGTTCACGGGCATTCATCAATCGTTCCTCCGGGCTACGCCTTCGCGTTGACGGGCGTCGTCCGCGATTGGATTTGCGGTTGCAATCGGGTCGGCCGCGGTGTCGTCGGATGGGGGCTCTCCGGCCACGGCATCGTCGGCGGTGCCTTCCTCGGCGACGGCTTCTTCAGCGGTGAGGTCTTCTCCGCGCGGCGTGATCACCAGCGTGGATTGGAATCGCCACTTGTAGCGATTGCCCTGGGGAACCTCTTGACCGCCCTGGGTGCTGACCTGGTGCCGTTCGCCGCGCAGGCCGCGTTCCAGCTCGGCCACCACCCCGCTTTGGCTGGCCACGCCGTCAAGCTGCACGCGGCCGCCCTCGGTGCTGGTGGCGGCGGCCAACTGCATGAGCATCACCTTCTGCGATTCAGGCAGGCTCTTGGCGAGCTGGTGCAATTCGTCGAGCCACACGATCTCCTGGTCGGCCCATTCGGCGACCTGACCCGCTTGCTGCTGGATGTCGCGCCAGCGGCTTTCGTAGGGCGTGTAGCTGGCGATCTCTTTCTTCAGGTCGCTGATCTCGGCATCCAGGCTGGCCAACTGCTGCCACAGAAAGATTCCGACCACCGCCGCCAAGGCCGCGGCAGCCACGCCACCCCAGGCGTACGAGCGTGCCCGGCTGGGCGGCGGAGGGGCCTTGCGGGGCGCCAGCAGATCGAGCGCCAAAGCCTGACCGCGAGCCTGTTGAGCCAGCAAGCCCAACATGGCAGCCGCGCCGGCCGACAACGCCGGGTCGACCCGTTCATCACAGGTCCAGCCCAGGCTGGCAACCGCGTTGAGCTGTTCGCTGGGCAGTTGCGTGGCCTGTTCCAGATCGGCGGCCAAGGTCTCGGGCAGATCGGTGCGGGCCAACAGCACCAAGTCGGCCTGGCCCAGCTCGCCACCGGGGGCACGATTGCGGGCGGCCGCCAGAGTCCGCTTGACCTCCGACTGGATAAACCGCCGCTGGGCGGCATCGCCCGGCAGTCGGGTGGTCCGCACAATCTCGGGTCGGCCGTGAGCCACGAAGACCACGTCCAACTCATCGATGCCGGTGGCGGCCACGATGCGGGGACCGCGTTCGGCCCAGGCCATGAGTCCCAGGCTCCGCAGAGTGGCGTGCCGCGCCCGCAATCCGGCGGCTTGGGCCACCGCCTGGGCGGTCGCCAAGTCCTCGGGATCGATCGCCACGGCCAACACCCGACGCGGCCCAGTCGTGTCGTCCTCCAGGGGCAAAAAATCCAGCGGCCACTCGTCGCGGAGCTGCGAGCACTCCTGGGCGAACGAGAATCGCACCATGGTGGCCAATTCGGCCTCGGGGCAGGGCGGCAGGGTGAGCCAGCGGCACTCCAAATCGCCCCGGCTGAAGCACAGCAGCACTTCCCCCCGCGGCAGCTTGTGCTCGGCGATGGCCGCCGCCAAGGTGCGTCCGACGGCCGCGGGCGTGGGATCCTCGCTCTCGATGGCCACGATGTGGCTCAGCCGGATGCTGTCGGCATCGGCCACAATCGCCGCGACCACGGCACGAGGGCCGTGGACCTCCAAGGCCAGCAGGGTTTTGCTCACGAACCGTCCTCACACGTGCTTAGAATTGGGCCGAGGTGCCCAGCAACTCGACCGGATAGCCGCGGCCCAGGTGGCTCAAATCCCGCCAATGGACCACGCGGGGGATGGGCTGCGAGGCGTCGATCACCACTTCGACCCGCGCCGCGGTTCCCCCTTCTTCATAATAGCCCACGATCTGGGCCCGATAGACACTCCCCCGACCGGTGACGAAGGGGTAAATCTCGCGCATTTGATCCAACGTGACCAGGCCCTCGCTCAGCAACCAGGTCTCGTGCCGCCGATGCGGTTGGTCGAACTCGGGCTCGGCCACCCGCTGGCTGATGATCGCCTCGACGGTCTCTTCATCCAGGCCGGGAATCCCCATCAAAATGGCCCGCGGGGCCTGGT
>JBJHDE010000577.1:0-3837 GCA_050486385.1 Planctomycetales bacterium
AGGTTGGAACTCAAACTGACAACCCCGCGGGAACTGGGCCACTCGCCGTTTCCTGAATTCTTGCTCCGCGGCTCGGCGCCTCCGCGTGAGCTGACACGTTCCGAGATGCCTACCGATGCCCGCGTGGCACTTTGCGGTTCAACGTGTTTGCCGTCCTGAGTTTCCCAGTGCCTCTTGGCTTGTTCGTCAACTTTTGCAGGCAACGGCAAGACAAAACAACCGCCGAGACCGGCTCGGGGGCGAGCGGTTCCGGCGGTTGGGGTGAAGGCGGTGGATGCCTGCAAGGCAAGCAGCCGACTCGTCAAGCGTGGGCGACTTGAGTGTTGGCAGCGACAATCACTCGCTGGCCGGGGGCTCGACCGTCTCGCCGAGCAGCAGCACGGTGTCGAACTCGCCTTCGTCATCGAACGAGCCGATGCCGATTCGCCCCCAGGTGAAGGTCTTGTCGGTGGCCTCCATGGCGGGCTTTTCCATGTCGTCGAAGTAGACCTTGATCGAGCCGGTCTCGACATCGCGATCGATCCGGCCGGTGTGCCAGGTGTCGTCTTGCCAGGGCGTGCCCTCGGTGGTGCGGGTCGAGATCTTCAGACGAGGGGCCTCGTTGACGATAAAGATCTGATTCGCGTGCGGGTCGGCCTTCTTGCCGAAGTGGACGTAGTAGAACTGGCCGGGGTTCTGGTGGCCAAAGAACAGGCACAAATCGCGGTGGTTGTAGTCGCGGCAGGTGCTCTTGAACTTGACCATCAACGAGAAGCTGCCCACCGTCGTGTCTTTGCGGAGGGCGATGTTCAGCGGGCTGCGGTGCGGCGGGTTGTAGTTGCTGCGGGCCTTGACCAGGGCGTAAACGTGCCGGTCGTCCTGCTTTTGGATCTTCCAGGCCGAGGGGTCCGTCGGCTGCCAGTTGTCGGCCCCTTCGGAGAAGTCCTCGAAGAACACGCGGGGCAACTCGGCGGCATCGTCCGCCGTGGCCACGGGGACCAGGGCGATCAGACACACGGCAAACAATCGGGCGTACATCGTTGATTTCCTCAAGGAGCAAGGCGAGAGCAAACGCAGCCTGCCAGCCTCAGCGGATCCCGGTGGAATCCCCGAGCCACCCCCACGGCGATCGACAAGGGACGCCTGACAGGTTGACTGGATTGTGACCCAACCCGTGCCGTGGGTCAAAGGGCACGCTCCAGGCGGGCGATGACCTCGTCGCAAGTCAGCCCCCGCACCAAGAACCGCTTGCCACGGCGGGTGGGGCCGGCGAGGAGTTCGACATCCTCGCGGCCCACATCCAGCAGTTCGGCCAGCAAGTCGGCAATCGCCCGATTGGCCCGGCCGTCCTCGGGCGGGGCGCGGACGGCAATCTTGATGCCCCCGCCGTAGCGACCCACCAGCCGATCTCGCTTGGCCCCTGGACTGGCCTGCACACCGACGGTGCAACCGTGGGGATGGGGCGCGATGGCGAGCGGCTCGGGCGTGGGAGGCATCGACTCGTCGGGGTCGGGGTCAGCCCGCACGGCGGCGGGTTCAGCGATTGTCAAATGTGACCTGGCCGTCGTTGTCGACCTCGCACCAGAACTCCGAGCCCCCGCACCGCACGGTCAGTCGGCCACCGCCCCAGTCGGCGGAAATCGGGCTGGGCTCATCGAACGCGGTGTACAGGGCCTGCTTGTGGCGTTGCCAATCGTGCCGCTGGCCGTTCCGCCACACGCCCAAGTCGTGGGCGGCTTCCTGATCGTGGATGCCCAGCCATTTGCCATCGGCGGCCTTGTACCGCACGATGCCCTGGGCCAGCTCGCTGGAGTCCACTTCGGCGGCCAGGACCGCGCGCTCAAAGCTGGCCAGCGATTCGTGCTCCGGGGCCTCGCCCACCTCGATGGCCACACCGCAGTAGCCTTCCGCCTGACCGGTGGCCGCCAACACTCGATGACCGGGGAACCGCGGGCGATCGCCCTGGCCCACGCTTTCCGAGAGGGCCTCGTCCACGGAGAGTTCGGTGGTGCCCAGGGGCCGCAGGGCGACGTAGGTGTTGGCGAACTCCAGAAAGGTCACGCCCGAGCGGTTGCGGATGGTCACCTCGGGCGGCACGACCCACTGCCAGGGCGAGCTGCCATCCCGGACGATCCAAATGGCGAGGTTGCGATCCTGGGCGACGCGGTTCTCGGCCGAGACCTTGCCCTCCTGGTATTGCGGCGAGCCGACGAACAGCGGATCGGGTCCGGGCACGCCCTGCAAGGCCACACCGCCATGCTGGCCGTGATCGACCAGCAGCTTCATGCCGTTGACATCGGTCTTGCCGGGGCGGGTGCCGCCGGCCAGCGAGCCCATCAAGAAGGTGCGGCCCAGGTACTGGGTCTCCAGGGCATCGGGCGGCGATTCGGTATCGAAGGTGGTCGTGGCCGTGTAGTGCGGCTTGCTGGCGAACAACTGCACCGGGGCGTCGAGTTGCTTGCGAGCCAGCTTCATCACGGCCACCGGGGGACGATAGGCCGAGGTGATCAGGTGAACCTCGTCGCTTTCCCAGTGGGGGTTATCCAAGGGGGCATCGCCAAACCACACCCACAGCGTGCCAGCGGCACTGCCGCCGAAGGGCTGGGCGTGGTTGTAATCGCGCTTGGTGGGACCGTTAAATCCCCCACGAAAGTACTTCACGGCCCCGGCGGCGGCATAGAAGTCCAGGCAGGCCTTGGCCGCCCGCTGAACGTCGGGGTCCTGCGCGAAATCGTGCAGGTTGCACAGCGGCGCGACCGAGTGGCCGTGATAATTTTCAGAGTCCCATTCGCCAATCCCCACACGGTACAAGGTGCGGGTGTAGTTGAGAATGATGTCCTTGTAGTGAGCCGTCGTGTCGCGGTTGCCGGTGTGCTCGGCCATGAGGTACACGCTGGTCACCCGCATGAGAAACAGATTCTCGGTGTTGCGGACATCGACCCAACTGTTTTTGGCATCGGGCCCCCAGCCCTGCTTGCCGGGTTCAAAGCTGTGATGCGGGCGACGCAAGGGATCCTTCTCGGTCCAGGACCGGGCGCCACGGACCATGCGTTCGCGATACTCGGGCCGTAGCAGATCGCCGAAGTAAAAGAACTTCCGCATCTGATGCTTGAGCGTGAAGGCGGGGTAGTAGTCGATGCCCTCGGTGTGGGTGTGCCAGCTTTTGGCCTGGGCGTCCTCGTGTTGCAAGTCGGCAATGGCGGCCATCCCCCGGGGGCCCAGGGCCTGGGCCATCAGGTAGCCGTAGGTTCGCTTTTCATTCTCGAAGTAGGTATTCCCCGGGCTGACGCGAACACTCTCCTGGGCCTTGAGAATCCGATCGGCCCGCTGCTGGAATTCCCGCTCGTACTCGGCGGGCCAGGGATTGCGTATGGCATCGTCGATTTTCAAAGGATGGATCTGCCGCTGGCCATCGGCCGAGCGTGTGACCATCGTCTCCAGGGTCCATTCCTCGGCGAAACCCGCCGACGCCACCAACAGCAGGATCCAACAGGTCAGAACACCACGATGCAAAGTCATAACACCCTGAGGGGGTTTGTGAAATGAGCGGGTTTGTGAAATGAGCGGGGGCTCGCCCTGAAAATTGTACGTGTTCGCCGTTTTCGTTTCGCCAAAAACGTAGGTTGATCCACGAGCCTGCATTCATGAATGTTCGCCCAGGGGCACGCATCGTTCCAAGTCGATGCCCTCGTACAGGGCGCTGCCGATCCGCACGAGGGTCGCCCCCTCTTCAATTGCGATCTCGTAATCGCCGCTCATCCCCATCGAGAGTTCCGGCAGCGTCAGCGAGTCGGGCCATGTGCGACGCAAACGCTCGGCCAGTTGCCGCAGGCTGGCAAAGTTCCGCCGGGCTTCGCC
>JBJHDE010000578.1:0-3835 GCA_050486385.1 Planctomycetales bacterium
GTTCTAATCAACTCGCTTATCACACCCTTCGCCGGCTGGATCATTATGTAGACGGCCGGGTGGCTGTAGAACCAGAAGAAGTGCTGGAACAACACCGGATCGCCGCCATAGGCCGGGTCAAAGATGCCCACATGCAGTAACCGTTCGACCATCAGCAACAGCAGCGTGATGCCCAGCACCGGGGTGGCCAGCACTTGGATCACGCCGGTGGCGTAGGTGGCCCAAATGAACAGCGGCATCTTGTACCAGGTCATGCCCGGCGGCCGCAGGGTATGCACGGTGACAATGAAGTTCAGACCCGTGAAGATCGAGCTGAACCCCAGAATGAACGCCCCCATGACCGCCGCGATCACGTTGGTACTGGTCGAGGTGCTGTAGGGCGTGTAGAAGGTCCAGCCGGTATCCAGGCCACCGGTAAACAGCACGACGATAAAGAAGATCGCCCCAGTGATCCACAGGTAGAAGCTGAACAGGTTCAATCGCGGGAACGCCACGTCCTTGGCGCCCAACATCAAGGGCAGGGCAAAGTTGCCCAGCGCGGCGGGAATGCCGGGGATGATGAACAAAAACACCATCACCGCCCCGTGGAGCGTGAACATCTGGTTGTACATGCTGGCCGAGACGATGGTCTCGCCCGGCCAGGCCAGCTCGGTCCGGACCACCAGCGCAAAGAATCCGCCGAGAAAGAACGAGGTGGCAATGCCCACCAGGTACATCAGGCCGATCCGCTTGTGATCCAGCGTGAAGGCCCACGAGGCAAAGCTCGTGCCTTCGTTGAGGTAGTGTTTCTCGGGCAAGGACCGCGGCCCCGGGGAGCCGCCAGCCGCCGGACGATCAAGAGTCGTGGCGCTCATGGCTGTGGATTACTCCGTCAGTTGTTTTCGGTGGTCGCGTCGGCGGGTTCGGCGTCGTTGTCTTCCGCGTCGTCCTCGGCCGGCGGAGGTTCAATGCCCGAGAGTTTCTTGAAGAAGGCGATCAGGCCGTCGACCTCTTCCATCGGCAAGGCGCTCTCGGGATAGGGCGGCATGCGGTTGTCGTAACCGGCCACAATCTTGGCGGCCGGGTAGCGGATGCTTTCCAGCACGTAATTCTCGTCGACTTCGACGACCGTGCCGTCGGTCATCTCATGCCGCTCGCCCCAAATGCCCTTAAACGACGGACCAATCCGCCGCGTGCCATCAATCGAGTGGCAACTGGCACAACCCCGGGCGGTGTACAGAAACTCGCCAAAGTCGGCCGGATCCTTGGCGATGATGTCTCGGTAGCTCTCGGCCAGCGTCTGCTCAAGGTGCCCCGAGGGCAACACCCGGACAATCGCCTTCATGGCCCAGTGGCTATCACCGCAGTACTCGGCACAGTACAGCGGGAACACACCTTCTTCGGTGGGCTCGAACCACATGCTATTGTAGCGACCGGGGACCACGTCGCGCTTGGCCCGGAAGGCGGGAATGAACACGGCATGCAGGACGTCGGAACTGGTCATCACCAACTTGACCGGCGTGCCGACTTCGACATACAGCACGGGAAGCTGCTTATCTTCGATCTCGCCGGTCTCGGGATTCCGCACCTGAATCGTCTCGGAGGGGTCCTGCGTGGGGAACCGACCGAACTGGCTTTCAGGATACGTGAACTCCCAGTTCCACTTGTACGACTTGACCCGCACCTCGTAGGTGTTGTCGGGAATGATGTACATGTCCATGAACCCGACGAAGCCCCAATAGAAGATGATCACGCAAATGATCGTGGGCATGATCGTCCAGGTCAGCTCAAGCACGCGGCTGTGCTCGAGCACGTTCTTCGGTGCCTCGGGCCCCCGGCGGCGGTACTTGGCCAGCAAGTAGCCCATTCCGCCCAGGATCAGCACGAAGTTGACGACGCTGATCCAGAAAATAAACCAATACAGCATGTCGACGTGGTGGGCATACGTCGACGCCTGTGGGGGCAACCAGAAGCCCAGCGGCTGAGATAACATGGCTAGGGCGTCCCAGGAAGGTGTGTGCTCACGTCGTACTATACCCAAATCGTCATTTGGTCCCAGATGGACAGATTGCCGCGAACCCCTCGCCAGGCCCTCAGTCGCCGGGGTGGCCCGCCGCCAGGACTGGGGCCGTGGATGCCGGCTGATCGGTTGAGGGGGGCTCGGGCTTGATCAAGGCCGCCCGGATCCACAGCGGACCCAAAGTCAGCAGCAAAATCGTGACCGTCAGCATGCCCGCCACCTGCATCAACCGAATTGCCACCAGCGAGTATTTGCCCGTCGACGGATCGAAGCTGAAACAGTACAGCACCAGGTGGTCGAAGGCCGAACCGATCTTGCCCTCGCCGGCCTCGACAATCGACAGCCGGAGCGTGGCGGGATCGAACGATACATCGGCCAGGTACCGCGACACCCGACCGTCGGGCGTGCAGAGAATCACCGTGGCGGTGTGGGCGTACTCCTGAATCTCGGGGACGTAGGCGTAGCGGAAGCCCACGGCATCGGCCAGCCGGCGGATGGCGACTTCGCGCCCGGTGAGAAAGTGCCAACCGTCGAAGGCCCCAGTGCGGTTGTAAAGCTGCACGAAGCGACGCTTGCTGAGGATGGCCTGGCCGGGCGTCTCCAGGGGATCGATGCTCACCCGGACCACGTCGAAATCGCGACCGGCCGACAGATCCTTGATCTCCCGCAGGGCGGTGACCAGCCCTTCCAGGTGGGTTTGGCACAACAGCGGACAGCTCGAGTAGTTGAGTGTCAGCAGGATGGGGCGATCGCCGGGGAAGAAACTCGCCAGTCGGGTGGCGCGGTCCTGCTCGTCCCGGAAGACCGTATCGAGGGGCAGTTCGGTGTCCAGCTTTTGATCCACACCCACCTGGTCGAAGTATTTCGCCATCGGGTCGGTGGGCAGCACCGGCGTGATCTCGGCGGTCGCCGGGCGGCAGATAAGCAGTGCCAGCGCTGCGAGGCTGGCCAGGATGTGTGTGTTAGGCATGGCCCACCTTGGGCCGTGAGGGCTGGGCCCCGGCGTCATGGAAACCGGGGCACACGGGTCGGATGCTCCGCCGGAGGACGGTGCCCAAATGGCCCATGCACACACGTCCGGCCCGCCGGGGGCTCAGGACTCGGCCGGCTCGTCGGCGGGAGCTGGGCTCGCATCGGCCGCCGGGGTCTCGGACATGGGCGATTCCGGGGTCATGGGCGATTCCCCCTCGGCCCGCTGCTCGGCTTCGGCCTGCTCTTCCGTCCGCAACTGCTGGATGACGGTTCGGGCGGCCTGGTCAACGGTCAGCAATACGGTGCCATCCTGCCGATTGATCCAACCGAATCGCTCCAACTGGTTGAGTTGCTCAGCGCGGGTGAGCGTCGCCGTGGGCGCGGCCAGACCCCGCTGCTTCTGCATGTCTTCGTACCCCTTGAAGTAGTAGTACATGACTTGCAGAGCCACGATGATGGCCACCGTGAGCATGCCGCCCAGGAACCCGGCCACGGCCACCGCCGACGTGTTGAAGTCGTCGATGGGCTGGTGTTCGGGGTCCAGGACGCCGTTCTCCGGGTTCTCCGAAGTGGTGTCCGCGTCGGTCTTGGTGGAGGTCATCTCGCTCATCAGTTTCCGCTCGTGTGCGCGGGTCACTCAATCTGTTGTATTCAATCCGAGGGCCGCGATCCAACCGCCCGCGACAACTTGTCTCAGTAGTTGACGAACGCCCGGGACTCCGGCAGCCGCGGATCACGCTGACAGACCAGCGGGGCGTTGCCGGCGGTCACGACCAGCCCGGCGAGGTACAAGCACCCCACCCCGACGATGGTGAACAGGTCCACCCATTCGGGCATAGGGCCGGTGCCGGTCTCGGGCATGAT
>JBJHDE010000579.1:0-3305 GCA_050486385.1 Planctomycetales bacterium
CCGCCACCTCGACCGCCGCGGCCTCCACGGCCGCCGCCACCGCCACCGCGGAGCATTGGAATGAACTCCTCGGGCGAGGGTTGCCGCTGCTGGCCGCCGGCGCCGACCATCCGATCGGCGTACACCTGCCGCAAGGTCGCGGCAATCGTGGCCGCCGGTTGATTCTCGACGGGGATCAGCCGCGGCTTGCTGGCCACATCGGTCTCGGGCGGGTCCTGCTGATCCAGCACTTCCAGCAACTGTTCGATCGCGTCAACATCGTTGGGACTGCCCTGCACGATCAAGGCATTCAGCCGCGGGTCAGGCACAATCGAAAGCGAGGTGCTTCCCAAGAACGAGTCGCCACCGCCACCCAGGCCCAACAGGCTGCCGAACAGGCCACCGCCGAAATCGCCGAAGGCTGCCTCGGCCATGCCACCCAGCAGTCCGCCACCGCCGCCCGCGTCGCCGCCACCACCGCCCATGCCCAGAAGCTGATCGAGCATCTCGCTGACGACCAGGGCGTTGGCGCTCTTCAGATAGAAAATCGAAAACTCCCGCCCGCCCGCGAAGCTGCCGCTGGAAAGCGTGCTCAGCAGCGATTCCAGATCGTCCAGGGCCTCGGGGTCATCGCCCGAGAGAATCAGCCCGTTGGGAGTTCGCAAGATGGTGATGGTACCTTCTTCGACCGGTTGCTCTGGCGCCGCGGGTTGAGGTTGGTCCTCGTCGACCTGCCGCAGCGCGACGGCCCGGACGCCCCGCGGTCGGGCTGGCGGCGCCAGGCGGGCTTGGGGTCCCTCGGGCTCGGCCGAGCGCTCGGGCTCGCGGCGGTTGGGATCCAAGGCTTCTGGCAAGTAGGGAAGAATCGAGTCCAGCCCTGGCGGCGTATGGATGCGGATCGACCCATTGCCGTTGCCGCCGGCTCCGTTGCTGCCTTGGGCTGGGCGAACCACCCGCAAGCGGTTAGGCCGGACCGAAGGCCAAAGCTGTTCGAGCTGGTCAAGCAGGGCGTCGGTGGAACGCGCCGGCAGCGGGACCACGCGGACGTTGCCACGATCGGCAAACAGGCCCTCGGGGCCTTCGCCATCGGCCTCGCCCATCTTCTCCAACAGCATGCGGATCTGGTCGATTTGCGCCTGGCTGCCCCGCACCAGAAGCTGGCCGGTGTTGGGATTGGCCTCGATCTTGGGGGCCCGGGGATCGGGGTCGTCGCCACCGATGCCAAACAGCCCTTGCACGGCCAACAGGGCCACGCCGGGATCGATATAGCGAAGGCGAATCACCTCGACCTGCCGGCTGTCGCGCTGCATCTGATCGAGCGTGGCCCGGATGGTCGCATGGTGCGGATTGCGGCCCAGAGCCACCAGATTGCCGGTCTTGGGATCAATCGCCAGGCGGACACCTTCTTCGCCGGCCAGCAGAGTCTGCATGACCTGCAACACCGCCTCGGAGTCGGCCGTGGTAATCGAGTAGACCTCCAACTGCGGCGGGTCGAGCGGCCCGACCTCGCCCTCGGTCCCCGGCAGCGGCTTGTCGGTGATCTCGACAATCTGCTTGACCCGGGCCACTCGGTCGCTGCGGCCGGTGACCATCAGCCGGGTGCCCAGCGGATCGACGGCAATCTGCAAGGTGCCGTCGTCCAGCCCGTTGCGATCAGCCGACATGTCGAACAATTGCCGGATCAGCGGCATCACGTCTTCGGCCAGCGTGTGTTCAAGCTGAATGACCTCCAAATCGCCATCGCTGGGACCGGGGCCCTCCACGGCTTCAATGACCGAACGGATGGTCCGCAAGCGGCCGGCGGTCTCGGTGACCAGCACTTGACGGGCCCGCTCTAAAGACACGGCCGATCCCTGCGGCCCCAGCAAGGGCTGAATCTCGGCCTGGGCGTCGCCGGGTGAAAGCTTCCGCAGCGGAAACAAGACCTTGATCAGCTCGAACTCGCCCCGCTCGTCAAGCTGATTCAGCGGGATGTAGGGCACCAGATTCGGCGGGATTCCGTCTTCCAAATTCACCACCAGCAGCATCCGCTCGCGGCGGACCAACGTGTAACCCTTGGTCAACAGCACGCTGTTGAGCAGGTCGATCGCCTCGGCCGGGCTGTAGGTGCGGGTGTCGGAATAGTTGAACGTCCCCGGTGGCGGGGCGTCCATGACAATCGACAGATCCGCCTGCCGGGCGAACCAGTCCAGGACCTCGCTCCAGGGTTGGAAGCGGAAGTTGAATCGCAGTTGGGCCTCGGCTCGTGGCGAATCGCCCGCGACCCGGGGCAACACCGTGGTCGAGGGACGCGGCGATTCGGTGCGGCTGGTCGTGGGCGTCCGGTTGGAATCGGCGGTCCGACTCGGTTGAGTCGAACGGCTCGGGAATGCCCCACGACTCGGGACCCCGGTGCGATCGGGAGCAGGCGTGTCGGTCTCGGCCACGTCGGTCTCGGCGTCCGACGGCGGCTCGGTTCCCGGAATCAGGGTCATCGGCTGGTCACTGGTGGTGCCAGGCGATTCGCTTCGCTCGACCAAGGCCCCAGGCGAATCCACGCCCGAAGGCGTAGGAGCCGTCGATCCACCCCGCGTCGGAAATCGGCCCCGATCGAAACCGCCCCGGCTGGGCGTTTGGGGCGTGGTCCGCGGCGGCTGGCTGCTGGCGGTTCGCTCGTCGTCGCTGGCGGGCTCGGTGTCGGCGGTGTCGGCGGTGTCGGCCACCCCGGTTGGGCTGGGTTGGGCCGAGTCGCTGGCTGGGGTCGTCTCGGGCGATTCGCCCGCCATCCGCTGCCAGGCGGCGTATTGTTCGTTGGTCAACAGGTTCCGCAGCCGGCGATCGGCATCGATCCGTAGACGCTGACGGGTCTCGGCATTGGCCAAGCCGATTTGAGTTCGCAGGTCGCCCAGCAATTCTTCGGCCTGGCTCTGCTGCTCGTCGGTCAGTCGCAGGACGCCACTGATGGTGGGATCCAGGACCGAGGCCAGACCCCGCTGGCGAATGTCCAACTGGACGACCGCCCGCCACAGGCTGGTGCCCAGAATCTGCTGGCCGAGCCGCTCGCTTTGCAACTGATAGGGCCGGAGCTTGGCGTCCTGCTCCTCGACGGGCAGATCCTTGATGTCCAGCAACAGTTCGAGCCCTTCGTCGGTCCGGACCTGGACAAGCTGCTCGAGTCGCTCGACCTGCCGCTCGCTGATGCCCAGCTCGTCGGCGGCCTCCAGGGCCACGGCCAGGCGGCCCACGAGTTCGGGCACGTCGGCCCTGAGCGACGGGGTTGCCAGCACACAGACGGCCAAAGCGGCCAAGAGAATACGATTCACGTTGGGCCTCGTTGTTCAATGTGG
>JBJHDE010000579.1:3315-3832 GCA_050486385.1 Planctomycetales bacterium
ATGTGGGGGGTGGTTCGATCCGCCGCGCCCCACGGTCTTTATCGTAAAGCGATCCCGGTTTTGCTTCCAGCTTAGCTCACACTTACGGATTCTGCCGAAGGAAGGGCTCACGCATGTTGCGTTCCGCCGCCTCGACCAATTCGTAAGCCTCAATAACCGACCAGGCCTGCACGGCGGCTCCCACCACCAACACGCCGGCCGCCATCCAAATGGCCAACATCGCATGGCCCCGTCCGGCGCTGTCGGGTTGCCGGTACGAGGCCGAAAGCCCCCGATATCCGAACCAGATGGCCACCGGACAGATCACCAGAAAGGGCAATCCCAGCAGGGGCACCAACCCGGTAACGCTGACCATGCCCAGGTAATAGCCCGCCAGCGCCGAGGTGTTTCGCAACGGGATGAAGCGTTCGGCCAGGCTCTCGTCCGCTGCCCCCTCCTTGTGGGTCGCGTAGTACGGATTGAGCCGCTCGAAGGCGTCGTCCTCGCCAGGCGTCTTGTGCTCGGTCAGTTCGCCCTC
>JBJHDE010000580.1:0-3827 GCA_050486385.1 Planctomycetales bacterium
CCGTTGGATGTGGCCCATGCGACAAGCACGGCGGCCAGCAACACGGCGACTTCCAGCAACGTATCGTAGGCCCGAAAGTTGAGCAGCACCGCCGTGACGGGATTGCTCACGCCGCTGTCGGCGAGCGACTCGTCGACGGGAATCCGCGGCACATCGGTTCGTGTGGCCAGTGGTCCGACCGCACTGGCCAGCAGCAGGGCCATGGCGACCACAAACACCACCGCTCCCAACTTCCGGCCGGCGCGTCCCCACCGCCGGGCCGGCTCGCCCGAAGTGGGCGCCGCATCGCGCGGCACGTCCGAACGCTGGGTGGCGTACAGCGTGTTCAGCAGCAGCGCGCCGGTCAGCCCCGCGCCGATGCCCACCTCGGCCAGCGCCACGTCCACCGCTCCCAGCCGGGCCCAGACCATGCCCAGCAGCATCCCAAACACAATGAAGCTCACGATCGACTCGAACAGGTCGGGGGCCAGCAGCGCCCGTCCGCCCACGACAATCAGGACGATCGCCAGCACCAGGTCCAGCACGATCCATTCATGCGTCATCGCTGGGCCTCCACACGGCAATGCCGGCTTCCAGGGCCCAGCGGGCCACCAGGTGGCAGCAGGTGGTGCTACTCAGCAAGACCAGCCCCCAGATCAGCAAAATCTTGACCACGACAAACAGCGACCCCGCCTGCACGATCAGCCCCAGGGCCACAAACCCCAGCCCCAGGTTGTCGGCCTTGGTCAGGGCATGCAGGCGGGTGTACACATCGGGCAACCGCAGCAGGCCCAGCGTGCCCGCCAAAAACAGGCAGCACCCCACAACCAGCAGCACGGCAACAATCAGGTCAGGCAGACTCATCAGGTTGGTTGTGTAGATCGCCGGACAAAGACCACGGTCGCAATCGATGCCAACAAGGCCGCAACCAACGCCACATTCAACAGCGCCGGTTGAGCCAGCCCCGCGGCCAACAACATCAAAATGGCCGTACCCGTGGTGCCAAACAATTGTGCCGCCAGCATCCGATCGGCTGCACTCGGGCCACGCCAAACACGAATCAGTCCCACGGCGATATTCAACAGTAAGAACACCGCCGCGGCCAAAAACACCGTGGTCATTGGGTGGCCCTCTCGGCGGGTTCGCTCCAGGGATGGCCAAACAGTTGGGCCACGTGACGCTCAAGCTGCCGCAGCTCGGCCAAGGTCTCGGCCTGAGATGTCAACACGTGAATCCGCAACGTGTCGGGTTCCCAGGCCATTGCCAAGGTGCCGGGAAGCAAGCTCACGCAATTGGTGAAAAACACCCGGGCCACGCTGCCGGCCGGTAGCCGGAACGCGAAACTCAGCACCGTCGGATCAATCGGCCGCCGCGGGTGGAAGGTCCGCCAGGCGACATCGAGGCTGCCAATCAACGACTTCCACACAAACAGGGGGGCAAACACCAGCAGCCGCTCGGGGCGGAACCGTTCCAACGGCTGCGGCTCGCTGGCCCCGCTCAGGCTTGGTTCGGGCGTGCCGTCCACCAGCCGCCTGGCCCCGCCGCCCGACCCCCAGCCGGCTGCCACAAGGATGACGGGTCCGCCAAACATCCAAGAGGACGGGTCCCCCTCGGTCAGCAGCCACCACAGCACCCCCAGTAGCAGGGTCTGAAGGACGAACCGCCCGAGTCGCCGCCACGTCATTGTTGCCGCCCCAATTTGCTGAGAATGGCCTCGATGTCTCGCCCTTCGCCCGCGGCGATGGTACGCGCGCCGACCCGTTTACGGAAGGCGCCTCGACCGAGAGACCCGCAATCCGAGGGTTCCAGCAGCGGGCGACTGTTCGATTCGTTGGGCGATCGGGTCAAAAATGGCCTCGAACCGGGGCCGCGATTTCTGGAGAGCCCAAGTTTCTGTCACGTCGTGCCGCGTGACGGACGATAAGCGACAGTTGATCGTGGAGGTCGCTGGTCCGGAGCGACGAAATCATTCTTGTCGGGGATCTCCACCCACGACATGGTCCGGGGCGAGACCGACATCGCCCGCCGAGCGGCTTGGCGGACCATCGACCGTGTGCCGGCAGCCGCCATCGGCGGAACGCCCTCACGTGGCCGATCCGCCCGCCCTGGGCCGCACCGCCGACTTGGCGGGTCACCGCCGGGGCGTGTTTCGGTGGTCACGACGGGAACCCATGAGCCAGAGGTTGGTCCAGGATGCGCTGCTTCGCCCTGCTATTTCTGCTCGCCGCGGCGGGGGCCGCCAGCGGGTGTCAGTCGGGGCCGTTGGCTCGTTTCGAGAGGTCCGTGGTGTATCGGCCACAGACAGCCCGAGCGGATTGGCCCGACGCCGAGCAGTACGGTTTCGAGGAGGCCCGCTTTACCGCAGCCGACGGCACCCGCCTGCATGGCTGGTTTCGCGATCATCCCCAGCGTCGGGCGGTTGTGCTGTACCTGCACGGAAACGGCGGAAACGTGGTCCTGTGTTCCAGCGAAGTCCACCACCTGGCCGAGACGCAGCAGGTGGCCGTGCTGGTGTTCGACTATCGCGGCTATGGGCTCAGCGAAGGGCAGCCCGACGAAACCGGCTTGCTGGCCGACGCCCGGGCCGCACGAGCCTGGCTGGCCGAGCGGACCGGGATTCCGCAGCAGAGGGTGCTTCTCATGGGTCGCAGTCTGGGCGGCGCGGTGGCCGTGGACCTGGCCAGTGAAGATGGAGCGGCAGCCCTGGTGGTGCTGAACAGCTTCACATCGCTCCCCGATGTGGCCCGGGAGCACTTCTCTTCGTTGCCGGCCGGTTGGATGATGCGCCAGCGGTTCAATTCCCTGGGCAAAATCGGGAACTATGACGGCCCGTTGCTCATTGGCCATGGCGACGCCGACACGTTGATCCCCTTCGAACATGGCCAGCAGTTGTTTGAAGCGGCAGGCTCCACCCACAAACGCCTGGTCCCGCTGCCCGGAAAGGGCCACAACGATCCCCCCGGCCCGGACTGGGACGACGAGCTTGCCAGGTTTCTGGCCAGCCTGCCGCCCGGAGGCCTCGGGAGCGACGACGGCACTGGGCTGTAGTCGGTCTCGAACAACACCGGACGCACCCCGCTGCCACTGGAGTTTTCTTCAAGCGGCGTCAGGTCCACCAGGCGCTTGAAACATCCGCGGAAACTGGGACTGCCAAGGGGATCGAGCCGTTTCGCCGATTCCTTGAGAACCACACAACGCAGCAACTGCCAGCCAAGGAGCCCGCAAGAAGCAACGCTGCTGGCATTCCTCGCGCACTCGTTCATACGTTCAATTCATCGCGCGCATTTCTTCAGTCACACCGAATGGCTGGCGCTATCAAACACTGGTGGCCAAGCCGCCAGTGTCACAAATGTTGGTCATAAAGCTTTTTCCGAAAGCAATAACGAACAAACCGGGCGCCACCAAGAGACTCAGGACGGCAAACACGCTGAACCGCGAAGAGCGCGAAGAGCGCGAAGGCAACATGCCCCACCTTCGTGTTCTTCGTGTTCTTCGCGGTGGGTTCTCCTGAGTCCCGCAGTCGATGCCGCGATGGGGCGCATGACTCGCGGGTGGTTCGCACAGCGGGCTTTGACAGCACGGGTCAGACCGTCGGATTTCCGCAGTGTTCGCAGACTTGCGCAGAGATCAGTAGGAGCTTGACCTGGACCTTCTTGACCGTTTGCCGCCAAAGCAACTTCAAGTCCCAACTCATGAGACCCCGGTCGGGACCGCTTGCTGGAGAATCGAACAAACAAGCCAAGAGGCACCGGGAGACTCAGGACGGCAAACACGTTGAACCGCGAACAGCGCGAAGGCAACATGCCCCACCTTCGTGTTCTTCGTGTTCTTCGCGGTGGGTTCTCCTG
>JBJHDE010000581.1:0-3824 GCA_050486385.1 Planctomycetales bacterium
GCCATCCCCCGCTTGAGGAGTACCGGCTTTCGGGTCCGCCCGACTTCGTTGAGCAGCACGAAATTCTGCATGTTGCGGGCGCCGATTTGCAGCATGTCCGCGTGTTCGGCCACCAGGTCCACGCAACGCGGGTCGGTGACTTCGGTGACGACGGGCATTCCGTGCTTGATGCCCACATCGCGGAGAACGATCAATCCTTCTTCGCCCATGCCCTGAAAGCTGTAAGGGCTGGTCCGCGGCTTGTAGGCTCCGCCGCGTAAGATGTTGGCCCCACACTGTTTGAGGAGACCCGCCAGGCGATCGAGCTTCTCGAAGCCTTCGACCGCGCAGGGGCCGGCGATCATGGCCAGATGGCCGTCGCCAATCTGGACGGTGCCCACCTCAACGACGGTGGGCTCGTCGTGGTTCAGCCGGCTGGCCAACTTGAACGGCTGCATGACCGGCATGACGTCCGAGACGCCCGGGAATGCGCTCAGGGGGACCGAGGCCAGCTTGGTTTCGTCGCCGATGACCCCGATCACGGTGCGAAAGCGGCCGCGGATGGGGTGGCCTTTGAGGCCCATGGCCTCGAGCTTTTCGAGGGCGTGGTCGATCTGCTGATCGGTCGCATCGGTGCGGAAGACGATGATCATGGGCCGGTCGCCGCGAGCGTTCCTGAGAGTAGGAGATGGGTGAGGGTGCCGCCGAACGAGGGGCGGACCTTGGAGGGGGGCCGCCAGTGCGAGGCACCTGGATGGGGCCCAGGCGAATCGCTTGCAGGGCTAACGATCTTTGACATCCTCGTAGCCGCCGTGGTTCGTCACGTTTTTGTAGCCCAGTTCCAGCAGGGTTTCGCGGGCCTTTTCGGCACGGCGGCCCGACTTGCAGTAGACGTGGATGGTGGCGTTCTTGTCGGTGGTGACTTCGGCGATCCGCTCGGCGATGG
Organism: Planctomycetales bacterium; assembly: GCA_050486385.1. Taxonomy (GTDB): domain Bacteria; phylum Planctomycetota; class Planctomycetia; order Pirellulales; family Pb10988; genus JBJHDE01. Next base: position 926 of record JBJHDE010000581.1, read on the forward strand.
TGTCGTGGGGGATGTTCTTGGCCCCGGCGACGTGGCCCTCGGCGTATTCTTCGGGCGTGCGGACGTCGATCCAATGGCCGGCGGGCAGGCCCTCGGGGGTGTCGTCGGCCAGCAGGGCGGTGGGGACCAGCAGTCCCAGCAGGCTCAGCAGTGCAATCATGGTCAGGCGGTGGGGTGAGGGAAGTCGGCTTGGCTGCTTGGTATTCGTCGGTGGCCGGATGCCAGGATGCGGGCGTTGCGGCACCTGGTCATGGTGACGATACGTGCGGGACGTGTCGAGTCGCACGCACACACCCCGCCGGCTGAGTGAGTCCGACGGGGTGTGCGGTTTTCTGGCGGCGGGTCGGGCGAGGTCAGCTCGATCCGTTGGCCTTGGGGCCCATGGAGATCAGCTCGTCGGCTTCCTTCTGCAGGGCGCGGATGTCTTCGGTGATCCGCATCGAGCAGAACTTGGGACCGCACATGCTGCAGAAGTGGGCGCTCTTGAAGGTGTCCTGTGGCAGGGTCTCGTCGTGCATCCGCCGAGCGGTCTCGGGATCCAGCGACAGGCGGAATTGCTCGTTCCAGTCAAAGGAGAACCGCGCGCGGCTCAGGGCATCGTCGCGATCGCGGGCTCCAGGCCGCCCCTTGGCCACATCGGCGGCGTGGGCGGCAATTTTGTAGGCAATCACGCCCTGATGCACGTCGTTTTTGTCGGGCAGACCGAGGTGCTCTTTCGGAGTGACGTAGCACAGCATGGCGGCCCCATGCCAGCCGGCCAGGGCCGCGCCGATGGCGCTGGTGATGTGATCGAAGCCCGGGGCGATATCGGTGACCAAGGGGCCCAGCACGTAGAAGGGGGCCCCGTGGCAGACCTGCTGTTGCCGGCGGACGTTCATCTCGATCTGGTCCATCGGCACATGGCCGGGGCCTTCGACCATGACCTGGGTGTTCTTGGCCCAGGCCCGCTGGGTCAGTTCGCCCAAAGTGTCCAGTTCGGCAAATTGGGCCTTGTCGCTGGCGTCGGCCAGGCAGCCCGGCCGCAGGCCATCGCCCAGGCTCCAGGTCACGTCGTAGGCGTAGAGGATATCGCAGAGATCCTCGAAGTGATCGTACAGGGGATTCTGCTTGCGGTGGGCGATCATCCACTTGGCGATCAGCGATCCGCCCCGGCTGACGATGCCGGTGATTCGCTCGGTGGTGTAGCGGAGGTGCTCCAGCAGGACACCGGCGTGGATGGTCATGTAGTCCACGCCCTGGGCGGCCTGGTGTTCGACCATATCGAGGAAGTCTTGCGGCTTCATGTCCTCGATGTTGCCGCCGATTTTTTCCAGCATCTGGTAGATGGGCACCGTGCCGATGGGCACCGGGCTGGCGTCGATGATCGCCTGGCGGATGGTGTCGATCTCGCGGCCGGTGGACAGGTCCATCACGGTGTCGGCCCCGAAATGCACGGCCGTGTGCAGCTTATCGAGTTCGCCGTCCTGGTCGCTGGTGACCGCCGAGTTGCCGATGTTGGCGTTGATCTTCACCCGGCAGGCGTTGCCGATGCCCATGGGCTCCAGCCGCTTGGTGAGATGCACCTTGTTGGCGGGAATCACCATCCTTCCGGCGGCCACCTCTTGGCGGACCACATCGGGGGAGAGGTTTTCGCGACGCGCGACAAATTCCATCTCGGGGGTGATGGTCCCCTGCCGAGCTTGTTCGATCTGAGTGGTCATGACGGGTTTCGCCCCTGTTGGAGTCGGGCCTCGGGCCCACGGGCCAACGATTGCGGATTATCCTATCGGTCGGCCCGTGAGCGAGGAAGGGGCCCCAGGGCTTTCGCAACCGGCGGTGGTGCAGTTATCTTGCGGACTCGGCACCGCCCGGGGCGATGCCGGCTTCTCGGGTTGGGGCGGTTGCTGACCGCCGAGGCCGTGGAGCGCGAGAGTCCAATGCGATGAGCCTGCCGCCCATTCTCTGGGGAACGACCAACGGTGAACGAACGCCTGCCACTGGATGAGATTGCGCGCTGGACGGTCCGCGATGCGGGGGACCTGTACGATCTGCGTGCATGGGGGCAAGGGTACTTCAGCATCAGCGACACCGGCACGGTGCAGGTGCATCCTGAACGCAATCCCAACCGCAGCATCGATCTGGAGCGGTTGGTCGAGACGCTGCGGCTGCGGGGGCTGGACCTGCCGGTGCTGGTGCGCTTTCCCGGCATCCTGGCGACCCGCCTGGGTGAGATCGCCGGAGCGTTCCAGAAGGCGATTGAAGATCACGACTATCAGGGCAAGTACAACTGCGTATACCCCATCAAGGTCAATCAGCAGCGGCAGGTGGTCGAAGAGGTCTGGCGGTTTGGGCGGCAACACGGGTTTGGGCTTGAGGCCGGCAGCAAGCCCGAGCTGATGGCCGTGATGGCCGTGGCCGACAACGACACACCGATCATCTGCAACGGCTTCAAGGACGACGAGTTCATCGAGCTGGCCCTGCTGGCCCGCAAGATTGGCCGCAACATCCTGCCGGTGGTCGAGAAGGCCAGCGAACTGGACCTGATTCTGCGGAATGCCGAAAAGCTGGACGTCCGCCCGGCGTTTGGCGTTCGCGTCAAGCTGGCCAGTAAGGGTTCGGGCCGCTGGAAGAGTTCGGCGGGCTATCGGTCGAAGTTTGGCTTGACCGTCTCGGAGACGGTGCGGATTCTGGACCGGCTCAACCGCGAGGGGCTGGCCGACGGCTTGCAATTGTTGCACTTTCACCTGGGCAGCCAGATCACCGATATCCGTCCCATCAAAGCGGCGCTCAACGAGGCGGCCCGCATTTACGTGGCCCTGGCCAAGGGCGGGGCCGGGCTGCGGATTTTGGACGTGGGCGGCGGATTGGGTATCGACTACGACGGCTCGCAAACCAACTTCCAAAGCAGTGTGAACTACAC
>JBJHDE010000582.1:0-3820 GCA_050486385.1 Planctomycetales bacterium
GCGCAGCAGCAGCCGTCCCCCCAATGAGCCCCTCGAGGGGACATTTCTAATGGCGCCGCGATGGGGACATTTCTAATGGTTGCTAACACGGTCGGGCCAGCGGCCCCTTGCAGCCCGCCGGGCGAATGACTACCCTCATTTCTCGCGCCCCTGGCGTCGTTGTTTGACGTTGGCCTCGGGGTTCGCTCGCGGTGTGGTGCCCCCAACTCCGCGGCCTCAAGCGTTGGCCCCGGGAGGGTGTCCGCCCCGGAAAGCAGGCAGGATTTGCTGAACGGTGGGACTCGCTCGACCATGGTTGCCCCTCAAGTTCCCGACAGCCAGCGGATTGTCATCACCGGCATCGGCTTGACCAGTCCGAACGGCAACAATCTCGCCGAGTACCGCGAGGCCCTGTTGGCCGGTCGCAGCGGGGTTCGGCCGTATGAGATTCGCTACTTTGGCAAGACCCTGGCCGGGGTCTGCAACTTCGACGCCTTGCGGTATCAGAAGAAGAAGGATGTCCGCCGCGGCACCCGAGCCGGCAGCGTGGCCATTTACTGTGCCCAGGAGGCCGTGGCCCACAGCGGGCTGGACTGGCCGAATGTCGACAAGGCGCGGGTCGGCATCTACATCGGCGTCACCGAACACGGCAACGTCGAGACCGAAAACGAAATCTACGAGATCACCCAGTACAACTACGACACCACGGTCTGGAGCCACCACCACAACCCCCGGACCGTGGCCAACAATCCCGCCGGCGAAGTCACGCTCAACATGGGCGTGACGGGGCCGCACTACACGATTGGCGCCGCCTGCGCCGCCGGCAACGCGGGCATCATTCAGGGCGTGCAGCAATTGCGGTTGGATGAGTGCGACGTGGCCATCTGCGGTGGCGTCAGCGAGAGCATCCACACGTTTGGCATTTTCGCGAGCTTCAAGGCCCAAGGGGCCCTGGCCTGGCACGACGACCCCGCCCAGGCCTGCCGCCCCTTCGACGTGGACCGAAACGGCATTGTCGTCAGCGAAGGCGGTTGCCTGTACGTGCTGGAACGGCTCACCGATGCCCGCCGCCGCGGGGCCGAGATCTACGGCGAAGTCGTCGGCTATGGCATCAACAGCGATGCCGCCGACTTCGTGCTGCCCGTGCCCGAACGCCAAAGCGAGTGCATGGGCCTGGCCATGAAACGCGCTGGGATCGTGCCCGAGCAAATCGACATCGTCAGCACCCACGCCACCGCCACCGACTCGGGCGACGCCCAGGAAGCCGTGGCCGTTCGCCAGGTGTTTGGCACAAGCGAACGCGTCCATGTGAACAATACAAAAAGCTATATCGGTCACACGATGGGGGCCGCCGGGGCCCTGGAGTTGGCCGGCAACTTGCTGAGCTTTCGGGATCGGGTCTGCCACCCCACCATCAATTGCGACAGCATTGACCCCGAGTGCGAATGCCCGGGGCTGGTGACCGGCGACCCCCGCGAGCTGCCCCAAGTCGACTACATTCTGAATAATTCGTTTGGCATGCTGGGCATCAATTCGGTGGTGATCGTGAAACGGTTTTGATTCACCCGGTTTGATTCATCCAGTGTCGGCCAGTCAGGCTTTATCCTCCCCGCCCCAAGGGCCACGTTCAATATGACTCGTGACGAGATTCGCAATGCCGTCCTCGAGATCCTCGACGACATCAGCGAAGACGATCTGCCGGAAATTGAAGACAGCGTCTCGCTCCGCGAGCAGCTCGAGATGGACAGCATGGACTTTCTCGACATCGTGATGGAGCTTCGCAAGCGGTATCGCGTGACCATCCCCGAAGAGGATTACCCGCAGCTCGCCTCGATGCAGAGCACGGTCGATTACCTCGAACCCCGTATGGCCGATCTGTAAACGCGGGGTGGATCCCATCCACAAACCGCAACAGGAGTAGGCCAACACCGCACACCGCCGATGTACGATACCATCATAATCGGGGCGGGGCTCAGCGGCTTGGCCGCCGGCATTCGGCTGGCCTATTACGATCAGCGGGTCTGCATCCTCGAGCGGCACACGACCATCGGCGGGCTGAATAGCCTCTATCGCCTGCGGGGCCGTAACTACGATGTGGGCCTGCACGCCGTCACCAACTTCACGCCCAAAGGCACCAAGCGGGGCCCCTTGGCCAAGCTGCTGCGTCAGCTCCGATTCCGTTGGGACGACCTGGCCCTCTGCCCGCAAATCGGCTCCCGCATCGCCTTCCCGGGCGTATCGCTGAAGTTCACCAACGACTTTGACCTGTTCCGCAGCGAGGTCCACCGGCACTTCCCCGAGGACCGCGACGGCTTCGAGCGGCTGCTGGCCGAGATCATCGAGCTGGAAGAACTGGCCGACGGCCTGGCTGGCCCCTCGGCCCGCACCCTGCTGGCCCGGCACATTTCCAACCCGCTGCTGCGGGAGATGATCCTCTGCCCGCTGATGTTTTACGGCAGCGCGCAAGAAGACGACATGGACTTCATTTCGTTTTGCGTGCTGTTTCGTAGCGTCTACTGCGAAGGCTTCGCCCGGCCGTTTGCGGGGATCCGGCCCATTCTGAAACTGCTGACCCGCAAGTTCAAATCCCTGGGCGGCGAGCTGCGGCTGCGGGCCGGTGTCGACCGGATTGCCACCGACGAAGGCCGCGTGGTCGGCGTGGTATTGGAAGACGGCACCGAGTTGCCCGCCCGCCGGGTGCTGTCGAGCGCGGGCTACTGCGAGACCCTGCGGCTGGTGGAATGCCTGCCCGATCCGCCGCCGGCGGCCAGCGGCCAGGTGAGCTTTGTGGAAACCATCTCGGTGCTGGATTGCCAACCCGCCGAGCTGGACCACCGCGATACGATTTGCTTTTTCTGCGACCGCGAGCAATTTGAATATCGCAAGCCCGATTCGCTGATCGACATCCGTAGCGGCATCATCTGCTCGCCCAACAATTTTCACTACGACGAACCGTTGGATGAAGGGCAGATCCGCGTCACCGCCCTGGCCAGCTTCGACCACTGGCACGGCCTGACTCCTGAGCAGTACCAATTGGAAAAGCTCCGGGCGTACGACGCCATGCAGCAGGCCGCCGTGGGTCACGTGCCCGACTACCGCGGCCACACGATCGAGACCGATGTGTTCACTCCCACCACCATCCGGCGGTTCACCGGTCACGACAATGGGGCCGTCTACGGCACACCGCAAAAGGTTTACGACGGCACCACGCCAGTCGAAGGCCTATTCCTGTGCGGCACCGACCAAGGCTTCCTGGGCATCATCGGTTCGATCCTCAGCGGCATTTCCATGGCCAACCGCCACGGCCTGGCCGACGCCCGTTGAATGGCTGAGGTGAAATTGTTTCACGTGAAACAATTGGGTTGGGGGTTCGGCCGGGGGGCCGATTGTTTCACGTGAAACAATGCGTTCGGGGTCGCGGGGAGTGAATTGTTTCACGTGAAACAATTGGTTTGGCGGGCGGCGGGGTATGCCGGGGGATGGCGGTCATGCCGTGCATGCCCAGATTCCCAGGGCGATGCCCCGGGCTATCATAGGTCCGCCCCGTTGGGGCTGGATGAGGAGAATGCAAAGATCCTCCGTGCCTCCGTGAGAGGTGTTGCGTTTGTCTGCCCAGGGCTATCGTAGGTCCGCCCCGTCTGGGCTGGTTGATGAGGATGCAATAATCCTCCGTGTCTCCGTGTCTCCGTGAGAGCCCCGTTCGGCAAGATCACATCCCATCGAATAATTCCCGTAGTGGGAGGGTCCATTCGGGCACGACATCGCCACCGGTCAAGGTGTCGTCGCGCGTGAGCCGTTGCGAGGAGGCGAGCGAGCAAAAAACCGTGGCGGATTGTTGGTC
>JBJHDE010000583.1:0-3800 GCA_050486385.1 Planctomycetales bacterium
GCGTATTCCTGCCCTTGCTGGCGGTGCTGATCCTCCGCTGTTTGCGGTCGGCCGCCCAGGATTGGGCCAAGTGGATTGCCCTGGGCACCGCGGTCATCACCCTGCTGATCTCGATCGCAGTGGTCGCCGACTGCCGCTCAGCGGTGTTCGATAACGATCCCAAGACCCTGTCGGCCACCGGGGTGTTCGTTGACTCGGTCGTGAGCTGGCCCTGGTTCGTCGCCGACCCATCCGCCGAGACCAACCTGGACGACATCGCCGGCGGCGGGCGCGGTATCGACATTCGGCTCTCGCTGGGCCTGGACGGACTGAGCCTGTGGCTGTTCGCGCTGGTGCCGCTGTTGATGTTCACTTCCGTCCTGGTGGGTTGGAACGCCATCAACGAACGGCCGATCGGCTACTACACCTTGCTGTTGCTGCTGCAAACGGCCATGGCTGGGGTGTTCGCCGCCCGCGACATCCTGCTGTTTTATGTCTTCTTTGAAGCCACGCTGGTTCCGCTGTACTTGTTGATGGGCCTGTGGGGCGGCGAGGACCGTCGCTACGCCGCCGGCAAGTTCTTTCTTTACACGTTTCTCGGCAGCACCCTGGCGCTATTGGGATTGCTGGGCGTGGTCGTCTGGACCTACCAGTCCACCGGTCTACTGACCTTCTCCATCGATCTGCTGACCGCCGGGGCCCACTCCATGCCCGAGAGCTGGCAGTTCTGGGTGTTCGTGGCCTTGTTTGCGGGTTTTGCCGTCAAGGTGCCGCTGTTCCCGTTCCACACCTGGCTGCCCAACGCCTACGTTCAGGCCCCCACGGCGGTCACGATTCTGCTCTCGGCGGTGCTGGCCAAAATGGGCACCTATGGCTTCGCCCGATTCAACGTGGCGATGCTGCCCGAGGCCACGCACAACGCCTTGCCCTGGATGGCCACCCTGGCGGTCCTGAGCGTGTTGTACGGGGCCATGGTGGCCCTGTCGCAGCGGGATATCAAACGCATGCTGGCCTACTCCAGCTTCAGCCACCTGGGCTTCTGCCTGCTGGGCCTGTTCGCCATGAACACCATTGGGCTGGAAGGCGCCATTCTGTACATGGTGGCCCACGCCCTGAGTTCGGGCGGGATGTTCGCCCTGCTGGGGATGCTGCACGAGCGGTACGGCTCCGACGAAATGGCCGCCTACGGCGGACTGGCCGGGCGGTATCCGCTGATGTGGATCATGGCCATGATCTTCGTGATGGCCGCTATCGGCCTGCTGCCAGGACTCAGCGGCTTTGCGGCCGAGTTCTTCGTGCTGATGGGCGCCTTCCAACGGGCCATGACCTTCGAGACCGCCGCCGACGCCGCCGCCACGGGCTGGATCTTCCTGGCTCCCCTGGGCATCGTGCTTGGGGCCTGGTACATGCTGGCCATGGTCCATCGGGTGTTCTTCGGAGCCGAGGCCGTGCCGCTGCCGGTTGACCCCTCGGGCCGACGTGTCAGTGGCGACCTGCACACCCGCGAAGTCCTGGCTTTGACGCCCCTGGTGGGCCTGGTGTTCTGGATCGGTATGGCCCCGCAATTCTTTTTGGAAGTCGCGCGGCCCACGACCTCGTACATCGTGCGGCACTACGACGAGGCCCTGCCTCCGATTGAAGACGCCGCGGTCGCTGACGAAAGCGACGCAGAGGATGCCGATGCAGCCAATGGCGATGCTGATGCAGCCGACACGGACGAGGCCGACACGAATGAGGCCGACACGAATGAGGCCGACACGAATGAGGCCGACACGAACGAGGCCGACACGAACGAGGCCGACACGAACGAGGCCGACACGAACGAGGCCCCGACCGAGAACGATGTGGCCTTGCTGTGGGAACCGCGGTGCTAGAGCGTCAGCCCCGCCGCCATTGAGAGTGCCGTGACCCGCAAACCGATTTCCTGAGTCTCCTTTGTTCGCGTGCCAACGATGAGTGCCGACACCTTCGCGTTGCTGATTCCCGAGACGGTGCTCGTCGTGGGGGCGTTGGTCATCTATCTGGCCGGCACCGCGGTCGCCAATCGCGTTGTCTGGAGCGCCGCGGCCGTGGTCGTGGTCCTGGCGGCCATGGCGTCGCTGGTGGCGTGGCCGGGTCCCACGAGCCAACCCCCGGGGCCCTTGGCGGCCGATAGCTTTGCCCTGGTGGGCCGCTGGCTGGCCCTGGGCGTGGGGCTATTGTTCGTGTTGATTGGCGCCCGCAACACCGACACCCAAGCCCCCGAGTTTTTCGGAACGCTGCTGCTGCTGATCGCCGGCATGATGGTCGTTTCGGCCGCCCGCGACCTGGTGCTCTTGTTCTTGGGCCTGGAACTGATTTCGATTCCCACCTACGTCCTGCTGTACATGGCCCGGCATGGTCACGGGCGTGACTACGGGGGCGAGGAAGCGGCGGCCAAGTACTTTTTCTTGAGTGTGCTGTCCAGCGCGATCTTCCTGTTTGGCGTCAGCCTGCTGTACGGAGCCACCGGCTCGCTGGTGCTGCACGAGATCCACGACGCCCTGGTCGCCGGTCACTCGGCCACGGCCGGCGCGGCGATGACGGCCGGGGCCCAGATGACCCTGGCCCGGCTTGCGCTGCTGTTCATCGTCGTCGGGCTGGGCTTCAAGATCGCCGCAGTGCCCTTCCACTTTTATGCCCCCGACGTCTACCAAGGCACCAGCAACACCGCGGCCGGCTTGCTGAGCGTGGCCCCCAAGATCGCCGGCATCCTGGCCTTGGTGCGGCTCGTGTGCTACGCCTTGCCGGAACTCGAGTGGTACGCCTGGCGGATCTTCGTCCTGCTGGCCCTGCTGACCATGACGGTGGGCAATACCCTGGCCCTCCGCCAAACCCATCTCCGCCGACTGCTGGCCTACTCGTCGATTGCCCATGCCGGCTACATGCTCATTGGGCTGGCCGTGGCCGTGGGCCTGCACCTGGGAACCGCTGCCGGCGGGCGTCCCCCGGCAATCGACCCGATCGCGGCGGTGCTGTTCTATCTGGTGGCCTACTGTATCGCCACTTTGGGAGTGTTCGCCGCGCTTGTGTGGCTGGGTTCCGAGCAGCGTTCGGTCGATCAGGTCGACGACCTCGGCGGGCTGGGCTTCCTCAAGCCGGTGCCGGCCATCGCCCTGGTGGTGTGCCTGTTCAGCCTGGCTGGGATGCCCCCTTTGATGGGCTTTTGGGGCAAGTTCGGGCTGTTCTTTGCCGCCGTGGAACTCGATCCCATCGGCCCCCAGGGAGCGACCATCCGCTGGTGGGCCTTGGCCCTGGCCGTGGTCGGCGTGATCAACGCCGCCATCGCCGCGGCCTATTACCTGCGGATCATCGGTCGGCTCTACCTGGGACGAGCCCCGGCCGCCCCGCTGCCCGCCCAAGGCGGCGCCGGAGCCCTGCTGGCCACCATGGGCTGTGCGATTGCCACCGTGATGATCGGTCTGGCACCCGGCCCACTGACCGACGCGGCCCAATCGGCCAGCCGCTCAGGTCGAGCGAGCATCACTCAATCGACTCCGGCCGTGGCCCACCAGGCAGCCCCCAAGCCCCCCAGTCTGGCGAGTGACCTGGCGACTCGCCCGCCGGCCACCGAGTGAGCCCCCTGATGTGCGGATGATCACGTGTGTTGAAGGCCGGCCGTGGCTTCCAACATCAAAGCGGTGCGTCGCTGGCACCAGGATGCAAGCACGAGGTTTGCCAGCTCAAGAGTTTGCGAAATCCGTGTGTTAGCAACCATTAGAAATGTCCCCATCGCGGCGCCATTAGAAATGTCCCCTCGAGGGGCTCATTGGGGGGACGGCTGCTGCTGCGCAGCAGCAGCC
>JBJHDE010000584.1:0-2890 GCA_050486385.1 Planctomycetales bacterium
GAAGTGGCCAGGTCGCCACTCGGCGGGGTCGGCATGACGAGACCTTTCGCTGGGAGTCTGTCCGTCCCGATCAACAGGGAAATCGAGCTGTTTTTCGATGGCGACGTCGTGATATTGTCCGGGCAAAGTCGGACTCTTACTGTTGACCATCACGCGAGCGGGTCTGTTGACGTACAGCTTGAACGCACGAGTGATGATCTAAGGATTTGGCATCTCCTGCGAAAGTCTACAAACAGGCCAGGCGGCACCGAGAGACTCAGGACGGCAAAGGCGTTGAACCGCGAAGACGCCAAGAGCGCGAATACGACATGCTCCACCGTCGCTGTCTTGGCGTCTTGACGGTTGGTCCTCCTGATTTCGGCAGCCCATGCCGAATCGTTCTCGTGACTTGGCGTGGTTTGTCCAGCGGGTTTTGACAACACAAGTCGAACCGCGTCTGATTTCCGCACTGATCAAAGACTTACGCAGGGATCAGTCGCGGCAGCTCGCCGGACGGCGGTGGCTTTGGCTGCGTCAAAGAACCCAGCCGCCACTGAACCCTCCCGGTGTGCCAGGTTGCTCGGCGGAGCCAGTTCCATCGGCAAACGCGAATGAGGGGCCCCTGGCAACGCCGATTGACGCCGCCGCCCCATCGTTTAGGGTCACGCCGCCGTCGCCCCGGTCGGCCGCCACTCGGCCGATCTCCCACCCATCCGTTGCCGCCTAGCTCGGCTGAGCTTGTGTGCGGTATGGTGAAAGAGATGTGGGGACGCCGAGTGGGCGGTCCTCGCGAGGAGCGGTTTCGAGACTCGAACCGATGAACTGGCCAGGCCGATGGTGATTCGATCAATTCTGGGATCCTTGCTGCGGAGCCAGGTGCAGCGGGCGGTGCAGGAACGCTTGACCGGCGGCACCGACGAGCCCACCGAACGCGAACAGCCCGCCGAGGCCGACTCCGGCCCACCGCCCGAGACCGTGGGTGTGGTGTTTGCCTTGGGGATCGAGTCGGGCGGCTTCGAGGATCTGCTGCGGGGAAAACGCATCGACAAGGGTAAGCGGCTGTCGTTCCGTACCGGAACCCTGGACGATCGCCGTGTGGTGGTCGCCCTGGGTGGCCCCGGGCGGAAGGCGGCGGCCCGGGCGACCGAGGCCCTGATCGACGGTCACGATCCGGCGTGGATCGTCTCGGCGGGGTTTGGCGGCGGCCTGGCCCCTGAACTGCAAGCCGGCGATTTTCTGCTGGCTGACGAAGTGGTCGACGCCGACGGCCGGTGCTTCGCCATCGATGTGGGCCTGTCCGACGAGGCCCTAGCGGCCAACCCCCGACTTCACGTGGGGCGGCTGCTGACGGCGGACTCCATCATCGCCCGCGTCGAGGACAAGCGGGCGCTTCGCCAGCAGCACAACGCCTTGGCCGTGGACATGGAGACCCACGCCGTGGCCGAGGTGTGCAGCCGTCGCGAAAAGCGGTTCCTGGCGGTGCGGATCATCAGCGACACCGCCGACGAAGAGCTGCCGCCGGGCATCGGGCGGATGATGGAACAGAAGTCGACCGCCGGTAAGCTCGGGGCGACGATGGCCCATCTGATCAATCGGCCCAGCAATCTGGGCACCCTCTGGAATCTCCGCGAGCGCGCCTTGAGCCAATCGGACCGTCTGGCCAAGTTCCTGAAAGGCCTGATCGCTCAACTGTAGAAATCGGGAGGCTCTTCCCGGGCTCGTCGCCACCTGGCGAGAGCCTGAGGGAGCCGGCTTCCCCGGCCGTGGTCGATTTCCACCGCTGCGGGCAACGGCGTTTGGGAGAGGGGCGCAAGATGCCGCGGCAGGTGGCCGTTTCGGGGACGAACTGCTAGAACGCTGGGGCGGATGGGTCGGCGAGCGGCCCTGCGACCTGGTTCTTACGAGTAGGACCCACGATGCCCACACGCCGCGAGCGGATTGAGGCCATGCTGGCCGATGATCCGCAGGATGTGTTTCTCCGCTACAGCTTGGCCATGGAGTTGGCCAAGGAAGGCGATTCCGAGGGCAGTCTGGCTCGCCTGGCCGAGCTACGAGCCGAGAGTCCGCCTTACGTGCCGGCCTTCTTCATGGCCGCCCAAAAGCTGACCGAGTTGGATCGCATCGACGAGGCCCGCGCGGTACTCCGCGAGGGCATTGAAGTCGCCCGAAGCCAAGGCGACGGCCATGCGGCCGGCGAGATGAGCGAGTACCTGGCCAGCCTGGGGGCATTGGGCGAATGAGCCTCGTTGACCCGCGGCGCGATTGCGATCGCAAGGGGCGTGACGTATGAATAGCGCGTCGGGGCCGTCATCCTGCCTGGTGATTGGCGGTGGTTTGTCGGGCTTGTTGGCCGCAAGGCAACTGCACGAAGCGGGGCTCGCCCCGGTGGTGCTGGACAAGGGCCGCGGCCTGGGCGGACGATTGGCCACCCGGCGGGTCGGTGGGGCCACAATTGACTATGGGGCCCAGTACTTCACCGTGCGGGATGAGGAATTCGCTGGCCTGGTCGACACCTGGCGGGCGGCCGGTGTGGTGCGAAGCTGGACCGACCACATTCCTAACCACCAGGGCGAGATCTCGGGCGAGCCCATCACCCGGTTTCTGGCCGATGGCGGCTTGCGGGCGATTGCCAAACACCTGGCCCAAGGGCTGGACGCCCGGCCAGGCGTGCGGGTCGAGCGTGTGATGCATGACGGAACATTGTGGCGGGCCGAGTGCGACGACGGCACGGTCCATCAGGCCCAGGCCCTGCTGCTGACACCCCCGGTGCCGCAGTCCTTAGAGCTGCTGGCGGCTGGGCGGGTGGATTTGCCCGAGGCGGTCCACGCCCAATTGACGGCCATTCAGTACGATCCGTGTTTGACCATTTTGGCCGTGCTGGCCGGACCCAGCCGGCTTCCGCCTCCCGGGG
>JBJHDE010000584.1:2900-3786 GCA_050486385.1 Planctomycetales bacterium
TGCCGGGGCCGATGGTGCGGTTCGCCAGCGATCATCAAGTGAAAGGCGTCTCGCCGGCCGTGCCCGCGGTGACGCTGCATGCGACCGACGACACCAGTCGCCAGCATTTCGACACGCCCGGCGACGAGATCGCGGGAGCCATGCTGGAAGAAGTGGCCGACTTGCTGGGGCCCATCGCCGAATGGACGCTGCACCGCTGGCGCTACGCGACCCCGCGCCAGGTGACCAGCGAACGGGCGCTGGCCGTGGATTACCCCGGATTGGTGGCATTCGCGGGCGATGCGTTTGGTGGCCCCCGCGTCGAAGGCGCGGCCTTGAGCGGGCTGGCGGCGGCCGCGGCGGTGATCGCACGGCTGGGCTGAGCTTTTTTGGGTGGGGCAAGCGGGGCCGGTTGGGAGAACTTCGCTCAGTCGCCGTGGGTTGGCACAAGTCGGTTGCCTGGAATGGCCGATCCACCGAGGTGGGATCGTTCTAAGCAGGAATGCCCCCAGCGGCCGTGCGAGTGGCCAGCGATTGAGTGAGGGTTCCACGAAACTTCGCGCGGAAGACGAGCATGATTCGAAGTGCCTTCGCACTGGCTGTGTTGTTGATCCTGGCCCCCGCCGTGGGGCAGGGCCGCGATATCTTCGTGAACAACATCATTGGCAGCGATCGCAACGAGGGGCGTCAGGCCGATGTGGGTCCCCACCGAAATGGCCCCGTCAGAACGATTGGCAAGGCGATGCGGATCGCCCGGGGTAGCGATCGGATTGTGCTGGCGGCGACCGACGAGCCCTACCGCGAGAGCATTTCGGTCAGTGGCATCCGGTTTGACGGCCTGCCCGATGTGCCGTTCACCATCGAAGGCAATGGGGCGGTGCTCGAAGGGCTCCTGCCCATTCCGCAT
>JBJHDE010000585.1:0-3776 GCA_050486385.1 Planctomycetales bacterium
GGAACATGGCGTACATGTTGTGTTCCGGGCTGGGCGGATTCTGACTAGGCCAGTGGGGTGCCAGTTGGTGGCCGCGGAGGAAGACCGCCTCGTAGGGATCGTTGAGTTGGCGATTCGGGCTGTGATCGGCCACCAGTTCGCTAATCTCGTCGATCATCCGCAGGGTCAGGCGGCGTTGCTCGGGATTGACCAGCGGCATGTTGAACAAGAACGAGGCATTGGTGACCATCAACCGGTGGCTCAGCCCGCCGGCGTCGGCCAGCACCGCGGTGCGACTGATGACAGGTTGATTGTCCACGGCCAACAGCACGTCGGCCTCAGGCGGCGGGTCCATACGGGCGAACATCCGCAATTCCAAGCGCGAGGCGGCGATGCCATCCACGAAGCGCCGCGTTCCCTGGATGGGTTGGCCCAACGTCGCCGCTGGCGACGGCCAAGGAAGCGGCTTGCGGAAGTAGAACCACTCGGTGGGCAGTTCATCGGCCAGGCTGCCAAGATACATCTGTTCGAGGGTCCGGGCCTCGCGCCACTTCTCGCGGAGCAGCCCCTGTTGATCCAGCGGGGCCAGGCTCAGCATGCGTTCCCAGTACAACGGCGCGGCGTCGTAGTCGGGTCCGACGTAAACAAACACCCGCCCCCGCTCGTGCCGCAGCCACTGTTCAACCCATTCGATGTCGTCTTCGCTGGGCAGGTTGCGCGGGGTCCAGACGATGACCGAGGCATCGCGCATGACCGACTGCCCGACCATCCGCCGCGACGAGACGCGGAAGCCGCGGCGTTCGAACAATTTCATCAGGACCTTCACGCCGTTGACGCTGGGGCCGTCGGGTGAGCCGTAATCGCTGTTGAGTTGCACGGACCAACACCCGCTGGTCAGCAGGGCCACAGCGGCCATCAGCAGCAGCAAGACCCGCGGCCCTGGTTGCAGCAAGCGAGGCCGCCGCGCGAAGTGGCGGAGTTGCGACCCCGGGTGGCAGGCGGTTTCGGCGGCGATCATGGGGCCCTCTGGGCGGTTCGCTCGACGAGAGACACGTCCTGGGCGAAGGGTTCCCAGCCCAGGCGACTCATGGGCAGGTCGCCAAAGAAGACGCTTTCGAAGGCGGCCAACACCCGGGCGAAGGCCTCGCCGGGTTTTTCGGACGGAGTGGCCCGTCGCAACTCGCGGAGGTACTGGCGATTGGTTTTGCCGCGGGCCAGGCGGATCAAGTGCCGTTCGTCGAGGGTCAGCAGCAAGTGGCTGTACAGCAGAGTGGCCGCACGGCGGAAGTCGCCCTCTTGGGCGGCGCGATCCGCGGCGGAACGGAGGTCGTCGGGCAGTTCGGCCCGGGGCACCGGCAACTCGTCAGCACGATCCGAAGTGCTCGGCGGACCCACCAACCGCGTGCCCACCACCGGCCGGTGCGGGCGTTGCCAGCGGATGAGCAGCACAACCAGCAGCGTCACCAGCACGGCAATCAAGATTCCCAGGAACAGCCAACTCATGACCCTGCTGAAGTTGGACCACGAACCGCCCCACTCCCAGGAGTCTTGGGACTGCCTGCTGTTGGTGTTCCGGCTACTGCTGGACGACGATGACGTGGATTCGCGGCGCTTGGGCGGCAGGTCGATGCGTCGGAGTTGGTCGGACTGGGCGTCGTACCAGGGAAACGACTGGCGGGCGAGGGTCTCGCGAACCTCTTCGGCGGGGTCGGCCGCCAGGCCACTGGGTGCGAACATTGTCACCAGGCTCACTACGATTCCGGCGAGCGCCCCTGGCCACATGTGACGGGCGCAGCCCACCGGCCAGCCGAGCCGACCGGGCTGGCGAGGCGTGGGAGCGGGGGATCGTGACAAGCAACACATGACCGGCGCCGTGGGTGTGTGAAATCCTGGTGAAAGCGAGTGTCGAAAACGCGGGTGTCAAGAAACGGAGTGGTCAGAAGTTGCAGTGGCCGGGGCGTCTCAAGAGAAGCGATTAGCCAGGTGCTGGGCCTCGGCCCGCATTTTGAGTTCGATCTCCCAACCTTCGCAACGAATTCGCGAATCCAAATAGGCAAGATACCGCACCACGGTGCAGTAGCCCAGCGTCAGCCACAGCGAGGCGGGAATCACATAGCGGAGCCGCCAGCCGGTGGCCTCGATGGGGTCGGGGTCGGTCAGAAACATCAGATTGCCCAGGGCGACGATGCCGATCCACAGGGCCAGCATCAGCAGGCTGCCGGCCACGAGGGCGCCAAACCAACGACCGATCATCACGCTGCTGAGTTCGCGATTGAGTTGCCCGTTGCGGCGATAGGTTTGCGTGAGGTTGCCGCCTTCCAGCAGAATAATCTCGTTGATGTAAGGCATAAACCAATAGGACACCAGCAACCCCACTCCACAGCAAGCCGCCAGGATGCCCCGAATCAGAACCTGAAACACCAGCAACTGTGGCAGGGCCTTGAGCCAGGCGCGGCCCAGCTCGCGGGTACGAGGTTTGGCAATGAACGCCACGCGCGAGATGTACAGCGTCAAGGGGGCCATGGCCAAGGGGCTGACCAACACAACCAGCCCCAGGCACACCAGGTAGCCCATCAGCACTTCGTCGCCGCCTTGGGGGAAGCCCCGCTCGGCCTGATAGGTCTGCCAGGCTCCGACCGCTCTGTCAAAGGCCATTGCGTCCAGCAGCACAAACCACGGGGCCACGCCCACCAAAAAAGCCGCCAGCACGCCGACCGGATGGGCGCGAATGACCCGGAGCGCGAGATCGAGGATATCGACCAGCGAACGTTCGCGGATGGCGACTCGGGTCTTATCCAATTGCATCGCTTGGCTCCGGCCTGGGCCAACCCAAGACGACGATATAACCGAGAATCGCCATCGTCGAGACCACCGCCGTGGCCAGTTTCAACACATACGGCACCCCACTGGGCGACAGAAAGCCCTCGATCATGGCCGCCAGCACAAAAAACACAATCGTCACGGCCACCAGGGGTACGGTCTCGGCGGCGGCGCGTTGGACACTGGCTCCGCGGGTCAGCCCGCCAGTGAACACCAGCGCAAACCCGATCCGCATGCCCGAGGCCGTGGCCAGAGCGATGGCCGTCAGCTCGAACGGGCCGTGGGCGGTGACAAACTCCAGGAAGTTGTCGCGGCTGTCGCTGGCCAGCACGTAGCCAAACATCACGCCCAACTGGCAGGCGTTGGTGATCAGGATCAATAATCCGCCCACGCCAAAGATCAGGCCAAACACAAACGCCCGCAGGCCAATTCCTGTGTTATGGCCAACGTAGAAGCCGGTCATGAAGCTGCTGGTGCCATCGATGCGTTCGCCGCCGGAATGCATCTCGACGAGCACCTCAAGGAACTGCTCATCAACAATCGCCGTGGCGAAATCGCGATCCAGATAGGCGATAAAGCCCGTGACGAACATCAGACCAAAAAACAGGGCCGCGGCCACGCGGAAATACCCATCGCGAAACAGCAGTCGGGGCGTGTTGACGAACAGGGCTTCGCCCCAACCAGCGGTATTGAATCGGCGGCTGCGATACAACTGGTTGTGCGCCCGAGCCACAAGCTGATGCAAAAAGCCGATGGTCTCTTGGGGCAACTGGTAGGCGTCGGCCAGGGCCAGGTCGGCACAGGCCGAGCGATACAGGCTGGTGAACCGCTCGATGGATTCGGGGTCCAGCGCGCGGTGCCCGCTCGACTCCATGCGATCGCACAGTCGATCGAGGGTCCGCCAATTGTGGCGGCGCGCGGCCAGCAGTTCCGCCACCTTCTTGGCCATTCTGGACGTTGCGCCTTATGCAAGAGAA
>JBJHDE010000586.1:0-3775 GCA_050486385.1 Planctomycetales bacterium
CTCCAACCCGGCCAGCACACGGGCGTAGCTGCGGACCAGGGGCACAATCTCGTCGAGGGGCTCGCGGAGCAATTCGACCCGCACGTGCCGCACGCCCAGGTCCACCAGCCGTGGCAGATACTCGATCGCGCTCTGGGCGACGGCGTTGTACATCGTATTGCGACACCCGGTGTCGGGCAGCAAGGGAAACACTCCGCCGCTGCGATCGCGGAGGCTCACCTGATGGTGTTCGCAAGGTCGGCCGCAATCGCGATGATCTTTGCCATTCGACAGCGTGTGGGCGAACACGCAATGCTTCATGTGAAACATGGGCATCGTGTGATGCACCACAACTTCGTACCGTTGCGGATGCGACCGCCGCAGCATGGCCGCAAGCTGGTCGAAGTTCAAATCGAAACCCGGTGTCAGCCGTTCGAGCCCTTCATTCCACAGGATGGCGGCCGTCAGCTCATTGGCCACGTTCAAGGAGTAATCGCCCACCAACCGCGGGCCCGGGGCGGTGCTTTGAAAGTACTCGAGGCTGCCCAGATTGCGAATCAACACGACGTCGGGCTCCAGTCGGGCAATCTGGTGCAGCCAGCCGTCTTCGTTGGGTTCCAAAATCCGCAAGGTCGCCAACCCCACGCGGCGACCCGCGGCACGACAGCGGGCCACGGCCTCGCGGTACAGCCGGGTGTCTTCAAAGTCGCAGTCGATCCGCTCCAGGGCCAGCGGCTCTTCGGGCTGCCAGGCCAACAGCGTGTCGAGCTGATCGAGTGTCCGAACCAGTACGCTCAGGCTGGCCGGCGGCTGGGCGTCGGCCGGTTGGGGCCGCGGCACCGCCGCCCGCAGTTCGGCTAGCGCCTGGGGATGGGTTGGCCGCTGGCGAATGGCCTCGGCCAGCCGCTGTTCGAGCTGTTCGACGGCCTCGCGTCGCAGGGAGTTGAGCACGCTCTTGGGGAGCATCGCCGCGGGCTCGACGTCGAGGGTCAGCTCGTCGAGTTGGAAGGGGGTCTCGCCCAGCCGCCCAATTTGCTCGGCGACCGTCTCGCGACTCACCGCCTGGGTCCGGGCGGTCTCCAGAGGCCCATCCCAGGTGGCCGTGGCCTGGTGCGGGCCATCGATGGTGGCCAGTTCCAGGTGCAATGGGCCGCCGAGTTGCCCGCTGAGCCGCGCGGTCACGCCGCGGCGTTTGAAAGGCCCACGACGGGGAAACGCCGCCTGACGCCGCTTCATCAAACTTGGGTCGAGCGTCCGCCAGATGAGCGTTTCCGAGGTGAATTCGTTCACCGGGGCGGGCAGATCGCGGAGCACAAGCTCGACCAGTCGCAACCGGGGATGCGGCACCGTGCGGACCGCATACAGCAAGCCGCCCAGTTCGTCGTCCTGGGGGCGGGCCTGATCGAAGACCACGCCGTCGCCGGCGGCCAGCCAGGTGGCGTCTTCGTGTTCGTCGGCCAGTTCCACCAGCACCCCGGTGGCCGTGCGACCGTGATAGCGGCCGACCAGCACGCCGCGTTTCTTGGGCGATCGGCCAATGACCAGCCGTTGGTGATCGAGGCCGTCGAGGAAGCCCGGCGTGAGCCCCCGCGAGAACGATTGGGCCAGGTCGCGCAGCTTGCCCGGCTCCAGCGTCAGGGGCTGGTTGGCGGTGGCGGCGTCAATCGCCTTGCGGTAGGTCTGCGTGGTCACGGCCACATAGGACGGGGCCTTGAGTCGGCCTTCGATCTTGAAGCTGGCGACATGGGGGGCCAGCTCGTGGACCAGCGTCCAGCCCGACAGGTCCTGTGGGCTCACCAGGTAAGCCACATCGCCCAGGTCGCGGGGTTGGCCGTCGACAATCAGCTCGTAGGGCAAGCGGCAGGCCTGGGCGCATTGGCCGCGATTGGCACTGCGGCCGCCGATGGCCTCGCTGGTCAGGCACTGACCGCTGTAGGCCACGCACAACGCCCCGTGGATGAACACCTCCACCGGCATCGTCGTGGATTGGGCGATGCTCGCCACATCGGCGGCCGACAGCTCGCGGGCCAGGATCACCCGCTCGATACCCCAGCGCCGAACCCGCTCAATCGCCCGGGCCTCGGTCAGGGTCATTTGGGTCGAGGCATGGATCGGCAGCTCGGGGGCCACCCGGCGGATGAGCCCTACCAGGCCCACGTCCTGCACAATCACGGCGTCGGCTCCCGCGCGGCAGATGTTTTGAATCGTCTCGGCCAGAGCCGGCAGTTCGTCCGAGAAGATCAACGTGTTGAGCGTGACATAGCCTCGCACGTTGTGCCGATGCAGAAAGTCCAACACCGCATTCAGTTCGTCGGGCCGAAAGTTCTCGGCACGGTGTCGGGCATTGAATTCGGGCAGCCCGAAGTACACGGCATCGGCCCCGCTGGCCACCGCCGCGCGAAGCGTCTCCCAGTCGCCCGCCGGAGCGAGTAGCTCGGGCGGTGAGGATGGCGAATTGGAGAGGGGGCCAGCGCCCGAAGCCGGAGAGTTCACGCGGTTGCCTTGGATGAACGTGGGGGGTGCGGCAGGTTCGCGCCGCAAAATCCCATTCTATCCGATCTTGCCGGGGTGGCGATTGCGACCCGTGGGGCCAGCGACCGTTTTCCCGCACGGCGACCGCTTACCGCCGGGTGTCGGACTCTTCGATCCGCTGCCAGAGGGCCAGGCTGGCCTGATGGTGGGGCGAGTGCTCCAGGGCCTGACGCAGGCTGTAGCGAGCGCGATCCGGAGCGCCGGCTTGCAGTTCGGCGGCGGCAATCCGATACGACAACTCCGGCGGCAAAGGCCCCCGAACGCTGGCCTGGGCCAGGGTCTCCAGGGCGTCGCGGGTCCGATCGACCGCCAAATAGGCCTCGCCCAGGCAGACCAACAAGTCGGGCGGCTCGTTGCCGGGCGGATACTGCTCGCCGGCGTCCTGCAAGGCCGCCAGGGCCATGTGGGGTTGCCCCAGATGTTGGTAGGCCGTGCAGAGCCGCCGCAACGTGGGTGGATCGCCGGGGGTCAGTCGCAAGGCCCGGTAATAGTCGGAAAGGGCCGCCTGGGCCTCGCCTTGCTGAAAGCGGATCTCGCCCCGCAGGCTCCAGGCGCAGCTCAGCCGCGGGTCCAGCTCCAGGGCTTGCTCGGCCTGGGCGGCGGCGGCCCCCAGTTTGCCACTGGCCAACAGCATCTCGGCCCAGCGAACGCGAATCTGCGGATCCTTGGGAGCCAGCCGCGCCGCCTCGGCGACCTGATTCCGCGCGGCGGTGCGTTCGCCATGTTGCCACAGGGCATTGGCGTGGTGCAGTCGGGCGACCGAGTCCTCGGGATTGGACTCAATGGCCAGCCGGAACTTCTCTTCGGCGGCCTCCCAGTCGCCGCGCTCGGCGGCTGCCAAACCCTCGCGATCCAGGGTTCGACCCAAGGCAACGCTCTCGGGCACCGCGTCGGAGAGGCAATTCCAGCGGCATCCGGACAGCAACACGCTGGCCGAAATCACGCCGGTCCACCAGATCCCTCGCCACCCGAGGTGCTGCATGAATCCCCCATCTGACTGATTGTCGCCCCCGCCGACACCCCGGTTGGCCGGAGCCTCGCCGCGTTGTTACCCCTTGGCCGACGCTCTCGCCAAGAGCAAAACCGCACGAACGCCGGGCGCTACTCCTATTCATCGGCCGCGGGGCCGGCGGGACTCGACCCAGGACCGGCCGGCCCCCACGATCCGAACTGCTTGCCCAAAGGCCGTCGGTGGGCTCCAGTCCGGAGCTGTCGGTGGACTCGAAGGACGGCGGCTGTTGGCAAAGCGGGCGGTGTGGTGTTC
>JBJHDE010000587.1:0-3770 GCA_050486385.1 Planctomycetales bacterium
CGATGTGCTCGCCCCGCTTGAGGGCATCGGCTGCGGCCCACAAAACGAGGGCAACCAGCAGGTAGCCGACCAGCTCGTCGACCCAGGGGATCGGACGGTTCATGAAGTAGCGCATGACGACCGAGTAGCCGACGAGGCCGAGCGAGACGAGCAGGAGCAAGGCGGCCAAGCCCGCCGCGATCAGGCAATCTACGAGGCGCGGCTGGCCGATCTGTCCGCCGAACGTGGCCGCTTGTTCCGGGTCACCGCCTCGGTGGGCGATCGCTGGATGGTGGACACGGTGCGTGCCGAGCCGCCGGGCGTGCTGGCCGATTGGCAATTCCGCCCGCAATCCGGCGGCCGAGGGCAACTGATCGTGGCTCTGGCTCAGCCATTGCTGCCCACGCGGCCCATTCGCCTGCGGATCGAAAGCCGCTGGGCGGGTTCGCCGCCGGCCGAGCCCATGAAGTTGGCCGACGTGCTGCCGTTGAATTGGCAAGGGACCAGCGATGTCACCTCGCGCCTGGGGCTGGCCGCCGAGCCCGAACTGGAGATCGTGCGTTCCAACATCGCCGACGACGCCCAAAGCGCCTGGGATGAGGTCGACTCCGCCTGGCGGGAGCGCATCGTGGGCGATCCGCCCAAGCACTTGCTGGATGCCTTGGCCACTGGCGAAGTGGCGGTGCGTCCACAACCGGTCCGCTACACGGCCACCTGGCATGTCGCGGCCACGGTGTTTGACGACCGCGTCGCCGAAGAGCTGGTCGTCCAGGTCCGGCCCGACGCGGCCCGTGTGCTCGAAAACGTGCTGGTGCAATGGCCGGGCGGAGCGTGCGGCCCCTGGGAAGCCGAAGCCATCGGCTCGGACGAGACCATCGCCGTCGAGGCCAAGCCCGTGCCAGCCGACGACGGGGTTCCCGAGGGCACCTGGTCGCTGGCGCTCAACCCGCCCCAGGCGGTAGCCGTGCGGTTGAAGACACGCCGCGAACGCCCGGTCGAACCCGCGGGCCTGTTGCTAGAAGGACCGCGATTGCCGGCCAGTACCGCGCAGCGGGGCGAGCTGGAGGCCCGGCTGTTCGGCCAACACAGCTACACCTTCGAGCCCGACGGCCTGGAACGATCGTTGGTCCGCGACGAAGGCGACACGCCCGCGGCGACGGTGGCCTGGCGACGTCCCCAGGGCGAGGACGCCGCCAGCAGTGTGCGGTTGGTGCCCGCCGGCCCGTTGCCGCAGGCTCCGGTGGCCTGGCGGCGCGACCTGACCAGCCACTTTCGCAGTAACGGCGCCGGCACGCATGTCGTGGTGTACGAGCTGCAAACGCCTCGCCCCACCAGCCTGACACTCGATTTGCCCGAGGGTTGCGAGCCCCTGGGCCTGTGGCTGGACGGCGGCGCCCTGGTCAGCCGCTTCGATGACGGCCCCTGCACCATCGACCTTCCCGCCACCACCGGCGTTCAGCGGTTGGTCGTGAGCTACCGCAAACCCGGCCAATGGGAGCCAGGCGCTACGTCGCTGGTGCCCCCGTGGCCCAAGCTTTCCATGACCGTGCTGGAAAGCCAATGGCGGTTGCATCTGCCTCACGAGCGGGTCTTGGCCGGGCCACCCGACGGCTGGTCGGGCCCCGCCGCCCAGGAACTCACCTGGTGCCAACGCCTGCTGGGGCCCTTGGCCCGGGGCAGCGGGGGGCAGCCGTTTCCCGTGTTCGAGAGCGAAGCCTGGCTCGACCTGTTGGGCCAAACCGCCCACGACGACGCCGACCTGGCCGCCGCCGACCGGCTGATCGATCGCTGGAACGAACTCGGCCAGCTTGCCGACGACAAACGGCCAGCCACCTGGTCGCGGGCGCTGGCCGCCGCGGTCCAAGGCCGCCCCGGCCCCAGCGGCCTGTGGATCGACTCGGTCGCCCTGGGCGAAATGGGCATCGTGGCCGAAACCCCCTGGGCCGCCGAATCGCTGGCCCGCGATCATCTGGTCTTGGTCGTGCTGCCCGACGGCCGTTGGCTGCTGACCACCGAGCGCGAAGCGGCAGCCCGCAGCGAGGGTTCGGGCCTGTCGGGTTCCACCCTACGAGGCTCGGTCGCGCTGCAACAATGGGTCGACGACTCGGGACGGCTGCCCCGTCCGCGATTCGTGCCGCTGGTGGCCTGGAACCTGTTGGGCGAACGGGCACCCCGAACCACCGCCGAGTGGCTGGCCGCTTCGCCTCGCGGCAAGAACGATCCCTCGCGAGCCACGGTCCTGGTCGCCCCCGGTGAGGGCGAAGGCGCCGTGACGGTCATTCTGCGAGGGGCCATCACCGGCTGGACCATGGCCGCCCTGGTGCTGGCACTGGGTGTGGGCATGGCCTGGCCGCGCCGCTTGACTGGGGGTTTGCTGCTGGTGGCCGCCTTGCTGGTGGCCGCCGGATTGCTATGCCCGCCGCCGTACTGCCCGCTGGTGAGTGCCGGTCTGTGGGGGTTGATCGTGGCCACCCTCTGGCGGGCCCTGGTGCCAAGGCCACCGCGGCCCCAAACCGGCATGTCCTTGAGTCCGCGGGCCGAGATGCTGGCCACTCTGGGGCTTGTGGCCAGTGTGTCGCTGGCTGGGTTCTGGATGGCTTCGCCCGCGACCGCCCAAGACGCCGCCGCCGCCCGCGACGACTATGTCTATCCGGTGTTTATCCGCTCGGATGCCAATCGCCAACCGGTGGCGGCTGGCCAGGGTGGCACGTTCTGGGTGCCAGTCGACTTGTACCGCGAACTCCGCCGTCGGGCGGCCCTGGCGCGTGGCACCCCGCAGGGTTGGCTGTGGACCCAGGCCGACTATGCCTGGGTGGAATCCGAGGCCACCGACGAAGGCCCGGGCCTGTCGGCTTCGTTCCGATTGCTGACGTTCGGCTCGGCCCAGGATGTGCTGCTGCCGGTTCCGCCCAAGGATCTGCGTCGCTTGCCGGCCATGGCTACGCTCAACGGTCGGCCCACACCGCTGGATTGGGATCCCGAGGCCGGCGGCTGTCGCCTGACCGTCACCAGCGCCGGCGAACACCGCGTTCAACTGGATCTGGCCCCCACGGCCCGGACCTCGGGCGCCGAAGCCAGCATCGCCCTGGGAATCCCGCCGATCTGCCATTCCACGCTCACCCTGCCGGCCGATTTGCCTATGCTGGTGGTCGATCAGCGGCTGGGCGGCAAGCTGGCCGACGCCCGAGGCCGCACGCTGGAGCTGGGGCCGCTCGACCGCTTAGGCATCCGTTGGCCCAGCGACCGCTCGACCGAGGTCCGCGGCCAAACGCCCAAGGCTACGCAATCCATGTGGCTGCGGGTGCTACCCGGCCGCGTGGTGCTGGAGCTGCGGCTGCGGCTGGAACCCCCGGCCGGCGGCGCGTTCAGCGAAGTAGCCATCGAGGCCGACTCGGCCTATCAACTGTTGCAACCCTGGTCGGCCGCGGGTCTGAGCAGCCAGCAAATGCGGTCGGCCGCCGAGGGCGCGCGGGTCCACCTGCTGCAATTTCAGCGGCCCCAGCTTGAGCCGGTCACCGTGGAAGCCACCTTCCTGCTCCGCGAGACCTCGGAAGTGGGAAACCTGCGGCTGCCCGACCTGGAGGCCCTGGACGTCCCCGTGGAACGCCGCTGGTTGGCCGTGAGTATCGATCCCTCGCTCAACATGGCCCAGACCGATTGGCCCCGGATCGAAACCGAGCGATTCACCAAGGCCTGGCCCGACGCCATCCAACCGCCCAACGAGGTGTTCGACCTGTCGCAACCCCAGGGCGAAGCCTGGACCATCACGACCCGACCGCGGAGCCCGGTGG
>JBJHDE010000588.1:0-3758 GCA_050486385.1 Planctomycetales bacterium
GCACCAGAAGGAGCAGGACCTCCGCCGTCAACTGCGACGCATCAAGCGGCTCAACGAGCGGCTCGACCTGTTGAGCCTGGTGGCCAGCCAGACCGACAACGGCGTGATCATCTGCGATCCCCACGGCCGCATCGAGTGGGTCAACGAGGGCTTCACCCGCATCAGCGGCTACCGGCTGTCCGAGATCCGCGGCCGCAAGCCCGGCGATTTTCTCCAGGGACCGCGGACCGATCCCCGGGCCATCCAGCAAATGCGGGATGGCGTTCAAAAGCGCGAAAGCGTCTCGGTCGAAGTCTTGAACTATCACCGCGCCGGGCATACCTACTGGCAGCTTTTAACGATCACGCCGGTGTTCAATCGTGGTGGCCAGTTGCATCGGTTCATTGCCGTGCAAAGCGACATCACCGAACAAAAACAGGCCGAGCAGGCCCTGCGGGAAAAAAAAGAAGAGGCCGAACAGGCCAACCGGTCGCGCAACGAGTTTCTGGCCAATATCAGCCACGAAATCCGCACGCCGATGAACGCCATCATCGGCATGACCGAGCTAACCCTGGGCTCGCCGCTTACTAAGCAACAACGGCAGAATCTGGAGCTAGTCAAAGAAAGCAGCGACTCGCTGCTGCGGCTGTTGAACGACGTGCTGAATTTCTCGCGACTGGAGAACGGGCAGTTCGATATCGATCGCTCGACCTTTGCCCTGCGAGAAATGCTGGACCAAACCGTGCGGGCACTGGCCGTGCAAGCCCACGCCAAGGGGTTAGAGTTGGCCCACCGGGTGCCGCCCAGTGTGCCCGATCTGCTGATTGGCGATTCCGCGCGGTTGCGGCAAGTGATTGTCAACATCGTGGGCAACGCCGTGAAATTCACCGACCAGGGCGAAGTCGAACTCTCGGTGGCCCTGGATAGCCGCATGGGCCGCGACGTGCTGTTGCATTTCTCGGTCCGCGACACCGGCCCAGGCATTACTGAAAACACCCAGAAGCGGATCTTCCGACCGTTCACCCAAGGCGACGGCGCGTTGACCCGTCGGGCCGGCGGCGCGGGCCTGGGCCTGGCCATCAGCCATCAGCTCATCAATCTCATGGGCGGCCGCATCTGGGTCCGAAGCGAATCCGGCGCCGGCAGCACCTTCCACTTCACCATCCGCTGCCAGTTGGCCAATCCCGATCAGGCGCAGTCCCCGTTGCCGCTGGAACTCAGCGACCTGCGGAATCTGCCCGTGCTGGTGGTGGACGACAACGCCACCAATCGCCGCATCCTGGTCGAGGTGCTGGAAAACTGGCAAATGCAGCCGGCCGCCGCGGCCTCGGCCGAAGAAGCGCTCAAGATGATGGATCAGGCCGTCGATCAGGGCGAGCCCTTCAGTCTGGTGCTGCTGGACGCCGTGATGCCCGGCACCGACGGCTTTGCCCTGGCCGAACAAATCACGCATCGCCCGGAACTCGCCCAAAGCACCATCATGATGCTCAGCAGTTCCGACACCCGCAGTCAAATCAGCAGCCGGACCGGGCAATTGGACCTGGCCGGCTTTCTGACCAAGCCCGTGACCCAAAGCGACTTGCTGGACGCGATTCTGCGGGCGGTGGGCAAGGCGATCACTCCGTCCAACGACGACGAAGTGCCACGCGGCGGCATTGTGCCCTCAAGCGCCAAACGGGCGATTCTCGTGGCCGAGGATACCGAGGCCAATCAGTACCTGGTGCGGCAGATTCTGGAGCGGCGGGGGCACGAAGTCGTGGTGGCCAACGATGGCCAGGAAGCCCTGGAGCTGTGGCAACACCAGGTATTCGACGCGGTGCTGATGGACGTGCAAATGCCCAGGATGGATGGATTCGAGGCCACGCGGCGAATCCGGCAGCTTGAAGAAGACTCGGACCGGCACACACCAATTGTCGCGATGACCGCCCATGCCATGCGTGGCGATCGCGAGCGATGTCTGGCGGTGGGCATGGACGCCTACCTGGCCAAGCCGATCGACTCGCGCGAGGTGATCTCGCTGGTCGAGAGTTTCGCCCGGCGGACGCCAATGCGGCACCACTCGGCAACGGACCTGGCCCAACCCCAGTCAACCGATCAAACCCAGCCAACCGCGCCCGAACCGGCTGCGACGGAAGCCGCCCCACAGGCCGAGGACGACGAACCGACCGAGATTCTGACGGACGGCAGCGCCGATGCCGCGACCGCCGCAAGTGAAGACTTTGTCGTCAACGAACCGACCGCCGACGATGCGACCGGTTCGGCGATTCTGACGGCCACACCCGAGGTCGGCACCCAGAAAAGCAATCCCAATGCGCCGATTGATTTCGCCCCGGCGCTGCGGCGGATGAATGGCAACGTCGATGTGTTCAAAAGTCTGATTGCCATGCTCCGCCAGAATGCCCCCGAGCTGATGACGCAGCTTCGCGTGGCGATTGCCGTCGGCGACAGCGACGCCGTGGCCCGGGTGTGCCATCGGCTACGGGGCACGACCGCCACGTTCAATGCCGAACGCACCGTCGCCGTGACTCAAGAGCTTGAGGACCACGCCAAGCAGGGGCGACTCGCCGAAGCTCCGCGACTCAGTGCCGAACTTCACAAAGAGATGGACCGCCTGCTGCGAGCCCTCAACGAATTTGAACGGTCGCTTTGAAGCAACGTTGTGAGACAGGAACCCCGGGCTAATGGTGTTGTTTGAGTTCCGGTTGTGATGAATCATTAGCCGGTACGCGTTCGCGTCCGGTTTGTTATGAGTCGCTACGCCGTCGATGTTTGGAAAAAACCCCGGGCTAACGCCCGAGGGCTAATGGTGTTGGTGGAGTTCCGGTGGCGATGAATCATTAGCCGGAACGCGTTCGCGTCCAGTTTCTTATGAATCGCCAGGCTGTGCATGTTTGACAAGAACCCCGGGCTAACGCCCGAGGGCTGATGGTGTTGGGGGCGCGAGTGAGGTTTCACGCCCGAGGGTGGAACTGCTTGTGAACCCGTTGCAGGCGGGTGGCGTCGACGTGGGTGTAAATCTGCGTGGTGGTGATTGAGGCGTGGCCGAGCAATTCCTGCACGTGCCGCAGATCGGCCCCGCCAGCCAGCAGGTGCGTGGCGAAACTGTGCCGCAGCGAGTGCGGGCTGATCCGCGGCACGCCCACCCGCATGGCATATTTCTTGATCAGCTCCCAGATCGCCTCGCGGCGGATCCGCCGACCCGAGCGCGAAAGCAGCACCCAGCGGCTGTCGCCAGCCCGACGGGCCGCCAATCGCGGGCGTTCCAGCCGCAGGTACTCGTTCAGCACCCGCAGGGCTCGCTGCCCCAGGGGCACAATCCGCTGCTTGTCGCCTTTACCCGTGCAGCGAAGGTTCCGCTCGGGCAGGTTGAGGTCTTCCAGGGCCAGGTGGGCCACCTCGCTGACGCGGCAGCCGGTGGCGTACATCATTTCCAGAATCGCCCGATCGCGGCGCCAGTGCTGATCGGCCTGGCAGGGTTCGTCCAGCAGGCGATCCACTTGCTCGTGGCTCAGCACATGCGGGATGCGTTCCCACAACCGCGGGCTGGCCAGCAACTCGACGACGTTGTCCTGGACGACGCCTTCCAGTTGCAGATACCGCACGAACATCCGCAGACTGATGACGTGCCGGGCCACGCTGCTGGCGGCCAATCCACGATCGCGGAGCCAGGCCGGATAGTCAGCCACCTCGTTGATGCCCAGTTGGTCAATCGACCGCCCGGCCAGCCACTGGTCCAGGTGCAGCAGGTCGCGGCCATAGGCCTCCACGGTGTTGGCCGC
>JBJHDE010000589.1:0-3756 GCA_050486385.1 Planctomycetales bacterium
GAACGGCATCATCGCCGACACCCGGAACAACCTGACGATTATCAACAACACCTTCGTGGATCAATCCTCGCGGGCCATCGACCTGGCCGACATCTCCGGCGGCATTACCATCGAGAACAACCAGATTGACAACCCTGGCAGCGACGCGGTGCGGATTGACAACGAAGGCGTGAGTTCGCAAATCGTCATCAACAACAACATCATCAATGGCGTTGGAAATGGCGACGAGGCCTACCAAATTGATTTGGAGGACGGCGTCCATAGCTTGGTGATGGATGGCAACACCATCGATGGCAACGGCACCGGCATCCGACTGCGAACCTTTGGCTCGGCCGAGGTCGACGCGGTGTTCAGCAACAATGATATCGTCTCGGCCAGCAACAATCAGTTCCCGTTGCAGCTTGTTGCCAACGGGGCCAGCCAGATCACCTTCGAGGCGTTCGGCAACACCCTGGAGGCCGGCGGTGGGGCGACGGGCTCGGCCATGCTGGTGCAAAGCGCCAGCGCCGCGGCCGGCAGCAGCATCACGGGCGTGATCCGCGACAATCCGCTGTTCACGGCCGGTGGTCGCGGCAATGCCTTGACGATTGACATCACCGGCCCCACGGTCGCCGACCTGAGCGTGTTCAACAACGTGCTTCAGGGCGGGACCAGCGGTGGCAACAACGATGCCTACCCGCTGCTGGCAACTGCCGGCGGCACATCGCAACTGACGCTGCGAGTCACCGACAACGACTTGATCGTCCGTAGCACGGCGACCCAGTTCTCGGCCCTGGTGAGTTCTGCCAACTCGGCCAACTTGAACTTGCTGGTGCAGAACAACGACTTCGAGCGGGCGGTTCTGTTTGGCGGCTCGACCGATGGCCGGATGAGCCTGGTCCAAGGCGGGACCAGCAGCTTTTCGGTCGACTTCCTGGGCGCGGGTCCCAACCCGGGCGATCCGGTCGTCGCCAACGATCCGTTCCTGCAATCGATCAACGACAACCTGAGCATCATCAATGTTGGTGGCACGGTACTTTACCAGCCAGGCAGTACCACGCCGTGATGGCGGCGGTCCTCGTCGTGCCCAACACCGTGACCCGTGTGACATCCAACCCAACACAACAGACGTCAACGAACACACCGTGGATAAGGAGATCCATCCATGAAACGCTACACGCTTCCGGCCTGGCTGGTCGCCGGATTGTGGGCCGCAACGGTCGCGGCCTCTGGTCCCATGGCCTGGGGTCAGGCCGCCTCGCCCAGCTCGACGCCGCCGGCTTCTATTTGGGAAGCCCTGCCCGACGAGCAGGCCCCGATTCGGCCGGTTCACCATTCTGAAACGGCGGTGAGCCTGGACGAGATTCTCCGCCGCCTGGAGGCCACCGAGGCCGAGTTGCAACGGCTGCGGCATGAGAATCACACCATGCGGCAACAGCAGGCCGCACCCGTGAACACGCCGGCCGTGCCGGCGGCTCACGCCCAACCGGCCGAGATGTTTGATGATCGCCCACCCATGCCGCTGGGCGGCGATCTGGTGCCGGCGGCTCCGGGCTTTGGGCCAGGCTTTGGGCCGGGCTTTGGTAACGCGGTGCCCGGGACCGATCCCCTGCCCGACCCCGAGTACGATCGGCCCGAGTTCGACGAGGGTCCCATCGACCTGGAACCGGGCATCATTCCCAGTGGTCGCTTCTCGGTGCGTCCGCGTGGCCGCATTCTGTTCGATTCGACCATGTTCAGCCAAGGGCCCACCAACCAGGCCACCATTGCCAACATCCCCGGCAACCGCGGCGGCACCTTCAATGGCGAGGCGCCGAACTTCCTGGGATTCAACCAGGCGCGGATCGGGATCGAAGGCGAAGGGTATGACAACATCTTCTACGAAATCGAGTTCGATATCGCCGGCGATGGCCGCCCCACCGCCACCGACCTGTACATCGCCGTCACGAACCTGCCCTTCTTGGGCACCGTGTTCGCCGGGAATCAGCGGGTCGATATGAGCCTCGAGCGAGTCCACGCCATCGAACACGGCGTGTTCATCGAACGCAGCATCATGCAGGCCCTCATCCCTGGGCGTCGTCCGGGTTTGAAGTTCCGGAATCACACCGATGACGGCCGGGCGAGCTGGGCCGTGGGCATGTTTCGCGATGGCGACGACGACTACGGCAACACCATGAGCAACAGCGACAACCTGATGTTCGTGGGCCGAGCCACCTTTCTGCCCTGGTACGACGAGGCCAGCGATGGCCGCAACTACTGGCACCTGGGCTTCAGCACCATGTACAAAAACCCCGAAGACGGCACCGAGCGGTTCCGTCGCCGTCCCGAGGTCGACGGCTACTACGATGACGATTCTGGCATTCGGATTCCGTTCTTCGTAAGCACCGACACGTTTGCCGCCGACCGGACCCACACCCTGGGAGCCGAGACCGCCCTGAACCTGGGCCGCTGGAATTTCCAGGCCGAGTACGTCCACGCCAACTGCGATTTGCCCGATGCCGACAGCGTCAACTTCTGGGGCGGGTATGTGCAGGCCAGCTACTTTCTGACCGGCGAACACCGCCGGTATCGGCGGAATCGCGGGACCTACGGTCGCGTGACGACCTACGAGAACTTCTTCACCGCCCAGGAATGGCCCAGCAACCGCTTTATCTTCGGCCGCGGTGCCTGGCAAGTGGCCGCGCGGATCAGTCACCTCGACCTGATCGATGGCCCCATCGACGGGGGTCGCTACACCTCGATCACGGCCGGAGCCAATTGGTACCTGAACCGGAGGACACGGTTGCAGTTCAACTACATCCACCCGTTTTTGCGTCGTGAGGGCGTGGACAGCCAGGCTGATATCTACGCCACCCGGTTGTCGATCTTCTTCTGAGCCAGACCGACTTTCGCATCACACCCACCGCGCCATCAAACCATCCGCCCCGTGCGGCGGACGAGGAGGACTCCATGAGACGACTTGCCGGGGCGCTCGCCCTGACCTTGTGCCTGCTGGCCCCCGCGGCCCAAGCCGACGAATACGCCGAGCCGCCGGTGACGGCCTGCGGTCCCCAAGGCTGCGTCGCCGCGACGGGCTCGGCCCAACGGGCTGGCCATGGTGGACATCGCGGACACCACCACGATGGCAGCTACTGCCGAGCCGTCTGCACCACCCGCGACGAGGTCCGCGTGGTCTATCAGATGGTGGAAGAGAAGGTCTGCATCCCGGGCCTGTTTGGTCACTGCGGCACCACGCGGACGGTGCGTCGGATTATCGCCCGCGAAATCCGCACGCAAGTGCCGGCCGTGGGCTGGGAGCTGGTCGATCCCTGCGGGCATCATCGTTCGGCCCCGTTGACGCCATGCGAAGAGTGCCAACGCTGAGACGGGTTTTCGCCGACGCGCGAGAGTGTTCCGGTTCCACCCCGGCGGGATTGCAGGATCTCGTCGGGGTGTTTGGCGTGGATCTCGCGGAAAACGCCCGGCCCCACCTCACGATCCGACAATCCCCCCAGTGACGGCCGAATTTTGGGCATCGAGTTTGCTCAAAGTCTTGCGGTCGCGTCGCCGTACAGCCACATTGGTTGAGGGCTCGCCCTGTCATTCTGGGTGTTGACAGGCTGGCGGGAATGTGAGGAAATCAGGACCCCAAGGTACGGAACACCCGCCTCAGGACTAGATTTGCCGAGGATACCCGACAAATGGGCTATGACGAATGCACCATCTGCGGGTTTTCCTTTGCATTGGGGATGCGAAGCTGGTACGATCTCCATGGTGGTGAGACAACCTGCCGCAGGC
>JBJHDE010000590.1:0-2364 GCA_050486385.1 Planctomycetales bacterium
CAAGCAAAAGAACCAGCCGCGGAGCAACTTGGTCGAGTCGGTGGCGGCGGCCACGATCGCCTCGCCGCGTTCCGCAAAGGCCACGATGGCCGAGAAGACGATCGAGGCCCCCAAGAAACCCAACACGAACTTGGGGAATCGCCGCCAGATCTCGCTCGCCCCGACTTGCGGAACCGGCTGGCCCGGCAAGGGCGGCTCGCGAGGCTCGACCCGGGCGACCCAGTAAACGGCCACCCCGAAGGAGATCACTCCGATCAGCACGTTCTGAATCATTTTAATTGTGGTGGCGGCCTCCAAGGCCGAGTCGCCCAACATGGCCCCGGCGGCGGCCACGGCCCCGGTCGCATCGATGGTGCCGCCCATCCAGGCTCCGCCCAGAGTCGGGTTCATGCCCACGGCCAAAATGAACGCCGGCATCACGATCATCATGATCACCGTGAAACACAGCGAAAGTCCAATCGCCAGCGAGAGTTCTTCCTTCTGGGCCCGACACGCCGCCGCGGTGGCGATGGCCGCCGAGACACCGCACACCGACAGATCGGCCGAAATGACCATATTGAGCGACCGCGAACGGATCTTCAGCACCCGCTGGCCGAACCAATAGGTCGAGATCAACACAATCGGCGTGACCACCCAGGCCACGCAGATGCCCGGCAGGCCCAGGATCAGCAAGCGATCCAGCAGCAACTCAGCCCCCAGCAGCACCAAGCCGGTCTTGATGTAGAACTCGGTCCGCAAGGCCGGTCGCAGGGGCTCGGGCGTGCCGACGGTGTTGCTGATCAGCAGGCCCACGGCCAGGGCCCACACGGCGTAATCCAGATTGTAATACTTAATGACCGCCTGTTCGGCCAACACATAGGCGGCCAGGGCCAGCAGAAAGACGCCCGCAAAGGCCGGGGTGAAACTCCGCAGGGGCGTGCCTTGCACTCGGGCGGCCACTCCGAAGCCCAGCAGGCCCACGACAAACACCCCACCGATGCCAAGCAGCCGCAAGCTGTCGCCTTGAACAAGGCTTTGCAACGGGTTTTGCTCCCACTTGCCCGGTTTGGCCAGCCAACCGGTCAACGGGTTGACGATGGTTTCGGATCCGCTGGCCCCCAACACCAAGACCAGCGCCGCGGCCAGCAGCAGCCCGCCCAGCAGCACCGCCCAGACATCGTCGGAGGCCCAAAGCGGATTCTTCGGTGGACTCATGCGCAATCAGAACGGATTTGTGAACACGA
Organism: Planctomycetales bacterium; assembly: GCA_050486385.1. GTDB lineage: Bacteria > Planctomycetota > Planctomycetia > Pirellulales > Pb10988 > JBJHDE01. Next base: position 1,224 of record JBJHDE010000590.1, read on the forward strand.
TGGGCCGGCCTCGTGTGACCGGCGCGAGGGTGTTGTACTCGGCCACTCTCCGCCGAACAAGTCGCCAGCAGGCTTCGCGGGTATTGGCCAGAAATCGCCCACGCGACGCACGCCAAGGCTGGCGGCTTTGTGGACGTTTCTTCGCGAACCCCCAACCGGGAGGTTCTGTCTTGGCAACTATCGCTCGTGAGATTCCCGTGGGAGATGCCTGTCATGGACAGCGCAATCGTTGAAAAGAAGTTCCGGCAGATCGGCGCCCGAAGTTCCATTCGGCCGCTGGTGGCCCAACGTTGGAACTCGCTGGCCCAGCCGGTGCTGATTGACATTCGCCGTGACCGAGTGGGCGAGTATTTTGACATCCAGGCGGTCGACGAGGTCGAGGTCGAAGTCGTCGACTTGCAACCCCGCGACCGGCACCTGCTGCTGATGGTTCGGCAGCCGGCCGAATCACCGACGGAGCCGGAGCGCAAGGACAAGTATCTGTGCGGTCACGACGAACGCCACTGGTTTGTGGCAGCCGTACCAGGCCGCCGGGTGTCGAGTGTGGTCACGGCCAAGGATGCCCTGAAGCCCCTGGACGTGCGTCGACGCGAGACCGGTCGTGCTGGCAAGCCCAGCCGTCGGCACCGTCGCCGGACCGAGGTGTTTGTCCGGCAAGGCGAGTGGTTCTTCTTGCCCGTGCCCAACTTGCAGGTCGACCAGGCGCTTGTGCTGCGGAACGAGCCAATCCAACGCGGCGGCGGCAAGCCGCACCTTTGCGAGTTGCTGTATCGTCGGGGCGGCCAAACCGTCTATGTGTGCCGCAACCGTCCCCGGGGTCTGCTGGTCGACGAGTATCGCGAGCTGCTCCAACGCAAGCCCAAGGCGATCCACTGGAATTGGCAGACCATGCGCCGCGACCCCGAGGTGTTTGTGTGGGGCAAGGTCTCGCACCCCGATCACGCCACGCTCCGCCTCGACTGCTGGCATCGCGTGGTGATGAACACCGAGCACGAGTCGCCCGCGGCTCGCAACGTGGTGTTTCTGGATTGAGGCAGCCCGGCGCAGCGAGGCGAGAGAAGTCGCCCGTGCTGGCTCACGGAGCCCAGCCAGCGACGGCGAACCGCCTCGCTGCCCCAACTCCCTCGAATCCCCCACAGGC
>JBJHDE010000590.1:2374-3747 GCA_050486385.1 Planctomycetales bacterium
GGAGGAAGCCACACGGGCCGGTCGTCTGCGGGTACGGTTCGAGGATTGGCCGCATATCTGCGGGCAGCCTTCCGAGTACGTTCTCCAGTTTAGAGGTTCAGCAGCGAATTGGATCCGCCTCGCGCGGGTACAGGTCGCTCTGATCGCGGGTTGGTAGCCCGCTTAATCTCGCAGATCGCGAAACCAATACCCGCAATGACGAAGACAGCCCCAACTCCCTCGAATCCCCCACAGGCTGGGTAACGCGATGCAACCGCAATGGACGTTCTCGGGGTGATCGGGTAGCCTGGAAGCAGGAATCGCTTTCAAGCCCCCGGCGGCGTTCACAACGCACTGGGCGGGGCGAGCGACCTGCCGAACTTGCTTGCTCACACCAGGAAACGTCCCCCAGCCGTGGAAGTGTCCGCCAGTATGAGTGGTCCTGCGCCCGAGGCGCCTGCCGCCGGCCAAACGGTTTACATCGAGACGCTGGGTTGCCAGATGAACCTGCTCGACAGCGAGCTGGTCATTGCCAGCCTGCGGGCCGAAGGCTACCAGTTGGTGGATCGGCCCGATCAGGCGGACTTGATCCTCTACAACACATGCAGTGTGCGGCAGCATGCCGAAGACAAAATCTACAGCCGGCTGGGCACGCTCAAGGATGCCAAGCGGCAGCGGCCGGGTCGGGTGATTGGCGTGCTGGGCTGTATGGCCCAGAAGGATCAGCAGATGATCTTTGATCGGGCCCCGCATGTCGACCTGGTCGTGGGCCCCGGGCAATTGCATCAGGTGCCGCAATTGGTGGCCGAGGCCCGTAGCGGGGCCGGCCAGCGGTTGGAGGTCAGCCTGGACCGCACCTCCGGCAAGCGCGACGACGTCGCCCGGAGCTTCGAGAGCTACGATCCGTTGCGGGATCCCGAGATGCGGCCGAGCCCTTATCAGGCTTATGTGCGCATCATGATTGGCTGCGACAAGTTCTGCACCTACTGCATTGTGCCCAAGGTCCGCGGACCCGAGCAGAGTCGTCCGCCGGGGGTGATCGTCGACGAGGTGCGTCGGCTGGTGGCCGAGGGCTGTCGCGAGGTCACGCTGCTGGGTCAGACGGTCAACAGCTACAAGTACCGCGAGGGCGAACGCACCACACGGCTGGCCGACTTGCTGGAAAAAATGCACGCGGTTGACGGGTTGGATCGCATCAAGTTTGTGACCAACTACCCCAAGGACATGACCACCGAGTTGCTGGAGGCCGTCCGCGACTTGCCCAAGTGCTGCCGCTACTTGCATGTACCGGCCCAGAGCGGTTGCGACGAGGTGCTCAAGCGGATGAAGCGGGGCTACACGGTGGCCGACTACCGCGCGATGATGGATCGCATCCGCACGACGCTGCCCCAGGC
>JBJHDE010000591.1:0-3327 GCA_050486385.1 Planctomycetales bacterium
GCTTCGTCCTGGGCGGCGGTCGACGGGCCCAGAATGGCCAGCAACAACACCAACGGAACCAATGCCAAGAGATAGCGGATCATTTGGGGCGGATCCTCGTGAAGAACCAGGGGGGCTTGCGATTGGGTCGCCACTCCGGCGGACAACCGTCACACCCCATCCCTAGCAGAGGCTGGCTCAAGCGTCTACGGTCGGACGGGCAAACTTTCGTCAAGGTCGTGCCATCCGCGTGTGGTTGACCCCCAGCCAGCTTGGCCCTATCACTCCCCTCACGGTTGGCCCCTCGTCCTCGCGGAGTGTCCCGCATGAAACTCGCGCTGCACTGGCAAATTCTCATTGGGTTGCTGTTGGGGGCCGTGGTTGGGCTGACGCTCAACGCACTGGTGGGCACCCGCGGCACACCCGAGGGCCCGGTTCGGGTCGACCTGGATGCCAGTCGCGATGTGCCCGAGGCCCGCCGGGCGAGTCTGCTGGTCTACGACTCGCCGAATCGCACCGAGTTGACGCTGCTCGAGGGCGAGCGGGTGGCCGAGCGGTACGTGATTGACGGGCGGCTCACCCGAGCCGAGGTGGCCGGCTTGCGGGAGGACGGCGTCGCGGTGTTTGCCTCGATGGACGAGTTCAAGCGGCAGGCGCCCCGGTTGCATCAACTGTTTCAAGAGCGGGGCGCGTCTTGGGCTCGCTACGTGGGCGAATCGGCCAATGCCCTGGGCGGGCTGTTTCTGCGGATGCTCAAGATGCTCAGCGTGCCGTTGATCATCTTCTCGCTGTCTTGCGGCGTGTTGGGCCTGGGCCAGGCCGAGCGGTTGGGATCGATGTTCGGTCGGACCATCGGTTATTACATCTGCACTAGTCTGCTGGCCATCTTCACGGGGCTGGCGATGTCGAATCTCATTCAGCCGGGCGTGGGCGATGCGCCCCCCGTGGACGAGTCGGCCACGCGGAGTGTTGTCGATCTTACGAATGAACAGGACAAGGGCCTGGGGCAGGTCCTGTTTGAACAGCTTCAAAACCTGATCCCCGAGAATCCGTTCAATGCCGTCTCGCGGGGCAATTTTCTGTCGATCATTGCCTTCAGTATCGCCTTTGCTGTTTTCACACTCATCGTGGGCGGACGGCCCAAGCAGGTGTTTACGGAACTCGCCGAGAGCGGCTTTCGGGTGATGATGTCGCTGACGATGGCCGTGATCGCCCTGGCACCGTTTGGCGTGTTTTTCCTGATTCTGTACGCCACGGCGACCCAGGGTGTGGGCGTGTTTATTGCGCTCAGTCATTACATGCTGACGGTGACCCTGGCTTTGGGTTTTCATGCCGTGGTCACGCTGCCGCTGATTCTGTGGTTCGTGGCCAAACGCAATCCCTTGAAGTTTGCCAAGGCTATGAGTCCGGCGCTGTTGACGGCCTTCAGTTCGGCCTCCAGCAATGCGACCCTGCCGTTGACGCTGGAGAACGTCGAAGACCGCGCCGGGGTGAGCAACAAGGTCAGTAGCTTCGTGTTGCCCTTGGGGGCCACCGTCAACATGGACGGCACGGCCCTGTACGAGGTGGTGGCCGTGCTGTTTATTGCCAACGTCGTGGGCGTGCCCCTGACGTTGGTGCAGCAGCTCATCATTGCGTTTACGGCTCTGCTTGCCAGTATTGGCGCGGCGGGCATTCCGCATGCCGGGCTGGTGATGATGGCCATCATCCTGCAGGCCGTGGGGCTGCCGATTGAACAGCAAGGCTTAATTATCGCGGTGGATCGCGTGTTGGATATGGCCCGCACGGCCGTCAATGTGTGGAGCGATAGTTGCGGTTGTGCCGTGGTCGCCCGACTCGAGGGTTTTGAATCGGAACCCTTTATCGGCGATGTGCCCGTCGAGGGCGCCGTGGCCCATCCTACGCCACCGCCGCCTGTTGATCCGCCCGCGCCGAGCGATTCATGAGCGAAGCGGTTCGCGTTGTGGAGTTGTTTGCCGGCATTGGTGGCTGTGCCGCGGCCCTGGGGGGCTTGGCAACCTCGTCGGCCCTGGGGGCCAACCAGGTGGTGGCGGCTGTGGATATTCACACCGCCGCGATGCAGGTTTATCGCAGCAACTTTGCCCATCCCACGCTGGTCAAAAGTATCGAGTCGCTCTCCGTCGCGGACGCGCGCCGCTGGGAGGCCGATTTGTGGTGGATGAGCCCTCCCTGTCAGCCGTTCACACGCCGGGGGCTGCAACGCGATGATCGCGATCCCCGCAGCCGGGCTTTGTTGCATCTGGTGGACCTCATCGAGCGGGTACAGCCGCCGATGATCGCCCTGGAGAACGTGCTGCCGTTCGAAAACTCGGCCTGCGATCACCGCTTGAGCCGGGTGCTGGCTCGCCACGGGTACGAGAAACTCACCTGGCGGCTGTGTCCCAGCCAGTGGGGCATTCCCAACCGTCGACCTCGCTTCTATCTGGCGGCCTCGCGCGTCGGTTGGCGTAGCGATTCGCCGTCGTCAACGCGGGGCTTTTCCCTGGCCGAGGTCTTACTGGTTGATCCGCCCGACGAACTCGGGGTCGATGCCGCGTTGGCCGCCCAGTACGCCGGGGCCCTGCATTGTGTCAGGGCCAACGACCCCACGGCCGTGACCGCCTGCTTCACCCGGGCGTACGGCCGCTCGCCGGTTCGCAGTGGCTCCTACCTGGTCACCGACGGCGGATTGCGGCGATTCGCGCCGGAAGAGATCCTGCGGCTGTTGGGCTTCCCGGCGGAGTTTGGCTTGCCGGGCGATTGGGAACCCCGACGGGCCTGGCCGCTGGTGGGCAACAGCCTCAGCGTGCCCGCGGTCCGGGCCGTCCTGGGCCACTTGGTGGAGCTTCCCGGAACTTCTTGATCGGGCCCTCGCCCAAGTGTTCCCCACGGCTCGGGAGCGTCCGCTGGAGTGGTCGACCCAACGGCCCAATAATCCTGGTGGGTGGGGAAACACTTGGAGGCACGGCGGGCCAAAATGCAGTAGAATCAACCGCTCGTGGGGGACGACACACGTCCGGGCCCAGTCCCATCGGCTAAGTTTTTGGGAACCCCGGGCCAGCCAGCGTGCCAGGAGCTTATGAAACGAGAACGCGGGATCGCCGTCTCGCCGGGCGTGACCATCGCGCCGGCCTACTGCATCGAGGAGGTCTTCGTCGGGCCCGACGCCACGTTGGCCGCCGATGCCGACATCGAGGCGGAATTGCATCGTTTCGAGGTGGCCTGCGAGCGGACCGCCGGCGATCTGGTGGCCTTACGTGCCAAGGTGGCCAGCCAATTGGGCCCCGAGCAGGCCGCGATCTTCCACGCCCACGAGATGATCGTCCGCGATCCGGCCTTCCGCCGCAA
>JBJHDE010000591.1:3337-3743 GCA_050486385.1 Planctomycetales bacterium
TGCAGGCTCTGGAAGAGTACGCCGAGATGTTTCTCAAGACCGAGGACCCCTATCTTCGCGAGCGGGTCAGCGACTTGCAGGACGTCACCCAACGCATCAGCGAACACCTCAGCGACGCCCTGCGGCCCGACAGCAAAGCCCTGCCGGGGGCGGTGGTCGTGGTGGCCAATGAGTTGCTGCCTTCGCACGTATTGGCCTTGGGCCACCGCCAAGTCGCCGGGCTGGTGACCGAAACCGGCGGCAAGACCAGCCACGCGGCGATTCTGGCCCGCAGCCGCGGCATCCCGGCGGTCACCGGTATCCGCGACGCCCGCAGTAAAATCGAGAGCGGCAAGACCTTGATTGTTGACGGTCGGACCGGGCAGGTGATCATTTCGCCCGACGAGACGACGTTGACCAGCTATCG
>JBJHDE010000592.1:0-3738 GCA_050486385.1 Planctomycetales bacterium
GTCCACCGTAGCCTGATCGAGGTCCGGCTGTGGGGTGCCGAGCTTGCGGCACTCAGCAACCTGGGCGATCGACTCACGGTGTTCATCACCAGCACCGCGGGCGACTGGCCCGGCGTTTTGGTGGGGCGTCCGCATCGCCGTCGCCAAGAGCCCCACGACAACGGGCTCTGGTCAATTGGCTGCGTATTTGAATTTCACTGGCAACGAGGACCCACATGACCATGCACTTGACGTCACAACTTCGTCTCACGCTGGGTTGGCAGTACCTGGCGGCCAGCGGTTTGTCGGAAGTCGCCGACCGCGGCGCTTTGGTATTCAAGGGCGATCTGGCTTCAGGCACGGCCGCCCAAGAGGCCAATCGCGTGTGGCACGCGCGACTTGAAGTTCCGGGCGAAGGCGAAGTCGACCTCGATCTGCACGACGCCCTGACCGACGCCTTTGGTCAGAGTTTGGAACTCGACAACTTCAAGGGGCTGGTCGTTCACAATTTGGGTGAAGCGCCCGAGGGCCTGCTGGTTGGTGGCGGCAGCGATGCGTTGAGTAGCTGGCTGGGGGCCGCTGGCGATCGGGTGCGGGTGGCGGCTGGCGGTGTGCTGCTGGTGTGGAATCCCACCGACGCCGGCTTTGCGGTGGTGCCCGACTCGGCCGATACCCTGCGGATCAGCAACACCGCCAGCACCGCGGTCGAGGTGGAAGTCGTCCTGCTGGGTGTGGCGGACTGAAACCGGTTGTGAACCAGACCACTTATTGTGAACTCTCAACGGCTGCAACCATGACAACCTTTCATAGTGGTCGCCAGGGCAAGGTGTTGGCGGGGGCATTTGAATTGCCCGTCACGCGGTGGAGCGGGGCCTTTCGCTGCGAGTTGGTGGAGATCACAAACGCCGGCGGTGGCGGCTTCGCCGAGTTTCTGCCCGGGGTGGTGTCGGCCCAAGTTCGCATCAGCCTGCTGTGGGACAGCGACGAGTTGCCCAACCAGGCCCCGGGGCTGGTAGAAGGCGGTTCGGTGAGCTGCACCCTGCAATGCGGCAGTACCGATAAGACCTTCACGGGCACGATGATGATCGAGTCGGTGAGTTATGAAAGCGTGGTCCGCGGCCCACCGGTACGACTGGAGGTTGCCGGACGATTCACTGGACCCTACACCCGCCCGAGCCAGTCATGAACAGCGAAGACATCGACGATGCCCTGACCCGAATCGAGCAGGTTGGGGCCACCCTGGCCGAACGGTTGGAGGCCCTGATCGCCCGGGTCGAGGCGTTGGAATCGCGGGTGGCTTTGTCCACGGACGCCGCCGTCGCGCCCCCTGGCCACGAGGCCCTTCAAGCGGCAGAGCGATTGGTCGGCCTGGCCGAGCGGATTCTGAACGAGCTGCAACAGGGGCGAGTCGTGATCCGGTTTGAGTAGTCGCCCGCGATGGTTCACGGTGGGTCGGCCGTTTCGATCTGTTCGGCCGTAAAGTGGATGGCCACCGGCAGGCGACGGAAGTCGTCATCGTCGGGGTTGGGGTTCACGGTCAGGTGCCACTGCCAGGCGGTGCTGGGTTCTTCGCCTTCCTGAAACTCCGCCAGCAGGCCGTCTTCGGTCGGTTGACCCGGTTCGAGTTCGTAGACGCGTTCCGGCAGATCGAATCGTGTCGGATCGAGCAGCCGCGCCTCGAGCAGTTCTTCACCGCGCTCGTTGGCCAACAGCACGAACTGGGTCTCGGGGCGGAAGGTCGCCTCGCCACGATTTTCTAAACGAATGCGGATCGCCAGGATCGAACCAGCATGCGGCACCAGCGGATCGGGTTGTTCGAAACGAACCACCGCCAGCGGAGTGAAATGCAAGTCGGCCACCTCCAGCGTTTGGCCCAGGGCCAGCGGCACCGGAGGCTCGGTCATGGGCCGTGTGGCCCAATCCACGGTGACGGTGCCTTGCGGATCGTCGGGGCGGGGCGGCTCGGCCGGGCGTGAACACGCGGCGGTCGCGAGCACAATCACCAACAACACAACGAAATCGACTTTCTGACGAGGTGCAGCGCTCATGGCAACGGTGGTTGAATTGAATGGTTCGGGACTGTTGGAATGTAACCCCGAGCGATGGCGAGGGCAACGCATCTTCCATGTCACACCCTACTCGGCCGTCGAGGACTTTTGTGCCGGCATGCTGGGTCATACCGACATCGGCAGTGGCGACCAGGTGGTGCATACCCCGCCGGTGGCCTTTGCCCCGGGGAGCCGCTTGTTCGCCGTGGGTTGCCGGGCCGAGGGTCTGGGCTCGCCCAGTGTGGCCGCCGATGGCACGGTCAGCTACAGCGGCGGGGCTCGGGTGTGGGTCGACTACAGCACCTTGCCCTACGAGACCGACGCGCCCGCTCACCCCACGCCCGACGATCCCGCGATGGCCGCGTTTGTGACCGAGGAGCTGCGGGTCGCTAGCGAGGTGGTGACACTGCCCAAGCAGCGATTCCACTGGGCCAGCGATCAGGTACCGCTGGCGGCGGACGATCGCCCGCCCAGCCGGCTGATCCCCAAGGCCGAATGGGTGTTCACACGGCATCGGGTGCCGGAGCTGCCTCGGGCCACGCTGTTTCACAATCTGGGCAAGGTCAATGCCTTTGCCATGGGGCAGGCTGCCAGCGAGACGCTGCTGTTCACCGGGGCCGAAGCCCGCCGCGAAGTCGGTGGGCGGAGCGATCCGGCATGGCGGATTACGCTGACCTTTCTTTACAACCCCGAGACCCACAATCGCTTCTTCCGTGGGCATCAAGGCGGCTGGGATCGTGTCGAACGCCAGGAAGATGGCGAACCTGTTTATGAACTGGCCGACCTCACTGTGCTGGTGCCCGAGTTGTTATGAACAGCGTGCTTCATCAAAAACATCATCAGAATGTGTGCCACTGCTTGCTGGCAAGCAGTGCGATCGGCCGATAGATGTTGGGCAGTCGAGTCGAGGTGCAACCATTCCAGGCGACGTGAACGGTTTCCAGCACTGCTTGCCAGAAGGCAAGCAGTGGCACAGTTGCGATAGGACGATAGACGTTGAGCGGACGAGTCGAGGTGCAACCATTCCAGGCAACGTGAACGGTTTCCAGCACTGCTTGCCAGAAGGCAAGCAGTGGCACAGTTGCGACGGATCTTCAGTGCCACGAATGCTCGTTCACAAATGTTCGTCAGACCCAGTCCATAGGTCACAATCGTTCTCGGGGAGATGCCGCCATGCTGTTTGAGATGACCGAAGGGCCGCCGCAGGCCCAGCGGGCGTTCAACGCCCTGGTGCGAGCGGTCCGGCAATTGCAAGGGCTGGGCGTTGCCTCGCCGTTGGCACTGGATGTTTCGCAGGGCAGGCCGTTGATTCGACTGGCCGAATGGCCCTCGCCCGCGGTGCGGCTGGGCGTGACCGAAAGCACCATCGAAGGTGAAGGCAGCGGACCGGTCGCCATCTGGCGAAACGGGGCGTCGGGCTTTGAAGACACCGGCGAGGTGGTCACCGCCTGGCACTTTTTTCATACGCCCATCGAATCCGATCGTCGGGTGCTGATCGTCAAGAGCCTCGACGACGAACGCTGGACGATCATCGCCGAGGATTGCGGCCATCAGGTGCTGTGAAGGGATGATGTGTCGCGGTGGTGATTCTGCCCTATCCAACCCCTGAGCAAGTGCGATGGCCAATCGATATAGTCCGGGGTGCGGCTGCTGTGGGCCGCGGTGCGTGGAATTTGCCGATGACTTTGAACAGGACGACGCGGCCCACAGC